>JAHCKB010000018.1 GCA_026125985.1 Bradyrhizobium sp. | reverse complement strand
CAATCGAGAACCGTGCACGCCTGTTGCTCGAAGTGACGCAGGCCGCGGTCGACGTCTGGGGCGCCAATCGTGTCGGGGTACGGCTGTCGCCCTACGGCATCGCCAACGATTCCGGCGAGCCCGACCCGATGCCGCTCTACACTCATGTGGTCGAGAAGCTCAATCCGCTCGGGCTCGCCTATCTGCACTTCATTGAGCCGCGTTCCTCCGGTGCCGGCCGCGCCGAGGTCAACTGGCAGAACGTGCCGTCGGCCATGGTGCTGTTCCGCCCGATCTGGAAAGGCAAGCTGATTGCCGCCGGCGGCTTCATCGGACAGACGGCGGATGATGCGGTCGCGCAGGGACACGCCGATGCTGTGGCCTTTGGTCGTATCTTCATCTCCAACCCGGATCTGCCGCGCCGCCTGCAGCACGGCTATCCGTTGACGCCGTACGATCGCAAGACCTTCTACGGCGGCGATGTCGCGGGCTACACGGACTATCCGGAGTACGACGAGAAGGTGAAGGCGTAGCCTGACCGTCATTGCGAGCGAAGCGAAGCAATCTATAGCGCTGCAAACGACATCTGGATTGCTTCGTCGCTTCGCTCCTCGCAATGACGACGGGGAGAGAGGTGGGCGATGTTCGACGACGAGGCGTCCCCGAAGAAGAGATCCAAAGCCGTTTCCCCCGGCAAGCCCGCATCAGGCCAATGCCTGTGCGGCAAGGTCGCCTTCGAGATCGACGTGCCCGCGCGCTGGGCCTGGCACGATCATTCCTCCGCGAGCCGCCGCGCTCATGGCGCCGCCTATGCCACCTATGTCGGGAGCTGGCGCAAGCGTTTTCGCATCGTCAAGGGCAAGGCCGCGCTCGCGCGCTACGAAGATGCGAAGACGAAATCCGTACGTAGTTTCTGCTCGAATTGCGGCACGCCCGTCATGTATGAGCGCGCCCGCTCGCCGCACATGGTCAATATTCCGCGCGCGCTGTTTTCGAGCCGCACCGGGCGCGAGCCGCTCTATCACAATGCCATCGAGGAATTGCAGGAATGGGCCTATTCCGGCGCGCCGCTGGTGCCGCTGAAAGGTTTTCCGGGCTGGGTCTGGCAACGCTCGAAGAGGAAGAAGCGCCCCGACTTCGAAGGCATGGTCTGATCAGCTGCGTCCGACCGTAAGGCGCAGGAAACTCATCAGGCTGCCGAGCACGGCAAATCCGGCGCCGAGCGCCAGCGCGGCCGTGGCCCCGCCCGCGCCGGCAAGGCCGAAGCAAAGCGCCGCCAGCGCAGCGCCGAACGTTTGCCCGGTGAGCCGTGCGGTCGCAATGATGCTGCTGGCGCTGCCGCTGCGGTCCGCCGGCGCGCTCGACATCAGCGCTCTCAGATTAGGCGCCTGGAAGAACCCGAAGCCCGCGCCGCATACCACCATCCGCCATACGATATCGGTTGTGCCGGGCGCGGCCGGCAGCGTCGTCAGCAGGCCCATGCCGGCGCCGAGGATCACAAGCCCGATGCCTCCGAGAAGCCCGGGCGCGTACCGGTCGGACAGGCGGCCGGCGATCGGCGCCATGAACCCGACCACCAGCGGCCACGGCGTCATGAACAATCCGGTCTCGACCTGCGAGCGATGCAGCACGGTCTGGAAGTAGAACGGCAGCGAGACGAAGGCGAGACCCTGAACGGTGAAGGAGCAGACCGCGGTTGCCGCCGATAGCGCAAACAGCGGGCGCCGGAACAGGTCGACCGGCAGCATCGGCGCGGGATGGCCGGCATGCCGCCGCACCGAGAGCCAGCCGCACACCAGCGCCAGGCCGAGTTCGATGACCACCGCGCCGATGGGAGCGTGATGCGCCGCGCTGCCAACGCCGAAGATGAAGAAGCCGAGGCCGCCGCAAGCCAGGGCGGCGCCGATGAAGTCGAAGCGATGGGACGCCCGCGGCGTCTGCGGCAGCGTCTTGATTCCGATAGCAAGGGCCACGAACCCGATGGGAACGTTGATCGCAAACAGCCACGGCCAGGAACCGAAAGCGAGAATGACAGATGCGACGGTTGGGCCGGCGGTCATGGCCGTCGCCACCACCAGCGCGTTGTATCCAAAGCCGCGGCCGAGCAGGCGGCGCGGATAGACAAAGCCCACCAGCGCGCCGTTGACGCTCATCAATCCGCTGGCCCCGAGCCCCTCCAGCGTGCGCGCCACCAGGAGGCTTTCCAGCGACCAGGCGAAGGCGCAGGCGAGCGAGGAAAGCGTGAACAGCGCAAGTCCGCCGAGGTAGATGCGTTCGTGTCCGACGATCTCGCCCAGCGCGCCGAGCGGCAGCAGCGTCGCCACCATCGCGATCTGATAGACATTGACGACCCAGACGACATCGGCCGGGCTGACCTTGAGGTCAGCCGCAATGGCAGGCAGCGCGATATTGGCAAGCGCAGTGTCGAGCGAGGCCACGGCGAGCGCGGTGAAGATCGCAAGAATCGCCCAGCGCCTGCGCTCGGGCGGCAGGCCGTCCGGCAGTGTCGTCGTCACCGAACTCGTTTGTTCCTGCATTGCGGGAAAATTGCTCCAGCGGGCCGCCCGGCGACGCGGGGAACGACTAACAATCAACCGGCAGGCGGCACAAGTGCGCAGCCGCGCTTGTGGATGCAGGGCAGCCATGACCGACGTCCATTGATCCGGTCACACTCAATCGTCCACAATAGCGCATCCCGCCGGCCAACGACCCCGCGGGCCGGAGGGAACGTATGAAGAATCGCATCACGGGGCGCTCGGCCTTTCTCGCGCTGTTGAAGGACGAGGGCATCACGCATTTGTTCGGCAATCCCGGCACCACGGAGCTGCCGGTCATGCATGCGCTGAAGGATCACCCCGATCTCACCTATGTGATGGCGATGCAGGAAAGTCTCGTCGTGGCGATCGCCGACGGATTCAGCCGCGCTTCGGGCAAGCTCGTCGCCTGCAATGTCCATGTCGCGCCGGGCCTCGGCAACGCCATGGGCTCGCTGTTCAACGCCGCCTTCACCGGCACGCCGATGATCGTCACCGCCGGCCAGCAGGAGCAGGGCCATGGGCTGACCGAGCCGGTGCTGTACGGTCCCCTGGTGCAGATGGCGCAGCCCTTGGTGAAATGGGCGGTCGAGGTGACGCGCCTGGAAGACCTGCCGCGCATCGTGCGGCGGGCGGCGAAGATCGCCACCACGCCCCCGACCGGACCGGTATTCATCTCGTTGCCCGGCGACATCCTCAACGCCGAGGCTGGCATCGAGCTCGGCCGTTCCACCCGCGTCGATACCCGGTGCGCCCCTCGGATGAAACGTTGCAGGCGCTTGCCGCACGTATCCTGAAAGCCGAGCGGCCGGTGATCGTCACGGGCGACGAAATCGTCAAGAGCGACGCCTTGAAGGAGGCGGCTGCGTTTGCGGAGGCGCTGGGTGCACCCGTCTATCAATGCTCGACGCCCTATGGCGCGCATTTTCTTTCCGAGAATCCGTGCTTCATGGGCGCGCTCACTCGCCTGCAGAAGCAGGTGCGCGAAACGCTCGCACCCTACGACCTCATGATCGTGCTCGGCGCCGATCCGCTGCGCATGTCGGTTTTCAGCGAGGTCGATCCGATGCCGGACGGAATGTCGATGGTGCAGGTCGGCCTGGTCGACTGGGATCTGGCGAAGAACTACGGCGCCGAAATCGCCGTAAAGGCTGACGTGAGGGAAACGCTGCGTGCGCTGGTGCCGGCGCTGAAATCCGCGGGCGGCGCGGCGCTGGAATCCCGTGCGAAAGCTGGCATCGCCGCGCTGTCGGCCAAGAACTGGACCGCCAGGCGCAAGGCGCTGGTGGAGCAGATATCGAAGGCCGCGGCCAAATCGCCGATCGATCCGGATTGGCTGGCCCTGCAGCTCGTGGAAGCCATGCCCGACAACGCCATTCTGGTCGATGAGGGCCTGACCTCGTCGCGCCATGTCACCGCGCTGCGCGCGCACCGCGACCGCTACGGCTATCACGCGCTCGCCTCCGGCGGCATCGGCTGGGGCCTGCCGGCTTCGGTCGGCGTCAGCCTTGCCCATCCCGATCGACCGGTGGTCTGCTTCTCCGGCGACGGCTCGTCGATGTATTCGATCCAGTCGCTGTGGACCGCGGCCAACCACAAGCTGCCGCTCAATTTCGTCATCGCCAACAATGGTGGCTACCGCATCATCAAGCAGCGCCTGCTCGCCTTCCATGGCGACGACAATTACATCGGCATGGACTTCATCGACCCGCCGGTGGATTTCTCCGGCGTGGCGAAATCGCTGGGTCTGGAGACGATCAAGGTGAGCGATCCCGCCCAGCTGAAGGGTGTGCTGTCGTCCGCATTTCGCCGTCCGGGCACGAAGCTGATCGAGGTGATGGTGAACAACGCGGTGAATTGAGCAGGCTACTCCGCCGCCTTCACAGTCACGCCCGACCGATACCGCGCTGCCGGATGTGGCGCGTCTAGCCGCGCGCGGCCTGCGCCGAACAGCTTTTCGCGCAGCGTGCCCGGCGCATATTCCTTCTTGTAGCGGCCGCGGCGGGTCAGCTCCGGCACCAGCATGTCGGCAATATCCGCGAAATCGCCAGGCGACACGGCAAACGGCATGTTGAGCCCATCGACGTCGGTGGCCTCGAACCACGCTTCCATTTCATCCGCCACCTGCTCGGGCGTGCCTACCACGACAGGCCCGATGCCGCCGATGCCGACATGCTGCGCCACCTCCCGCACGGTCCAGACGCGATCGGGATCGGCACGGGTGATGTTGTCCATCGCGGAGCGGCCGGCATCGTTGGTGACATGGCGGACCTGCTGGTCGAGCGTCATCTGCGAGAAGTCGACGCCGGTCCAGCCCGACATCAGCGTCAATGCGCCTTCGGGGCTGATATGGCTGACATAGTCCGCATACTTCGCCTTCGCTTCCGCTTCGGTCCGCCCAAGCACCACCGTGAACATGGAGAACATCAGGATTTCCCTGGGATTGCGTCCGGCGGCGGCCGCAAGCTCGCGAATGGCGGCGACGCGCGGCGCGATCACCTTGGCCGACGGTCCCGACATGAACACGCATTCGGCATGCTGCGCGGCGAACTGTCTTCCGCGCGGCGAAGTGCCGGCCTGGTAAAGTACGGGGGTGCGCTGCGGCGAGGGTTCGCTGAGGTGAATCGCGTTGAGCCGGTAGTTCTTCCCGTCATGCGAGACCGGATGCACTTTGGCCGGATCGGCAAAGATGCCGCGCGCGCGGTCGCGCAACACGGCGCCGTCCTCCCAGCTCCCTTCCCAGAGTTTGTAGACCAGCTCCATATATTCATCCGCGATGTCGTAGCGGTCGTCATGCGCGGTCTGTTTGTCTTTTCCGGAGCCGCGAGCGGCGCTGTCGAGATAGCCGGTGACCACATTCCATCCCACACGTCCGTCGGTGAGATGGTCGAGCGTCGACATCCGCCGGGCAAACGTGTAGGGCGGCTCGAAGGAGAGGTTGGAGGTGAGGCCAAAGCCGAGATGCTCGGTCACGGTGGCCATCGCCGGGACCAGCATCAGCGGCTCGTTGGACGGCGTCTGTGTGGCATGGCGCAGCGCCGCGTCGGGGCTGTTGCCATAGACATCGTAGACGCCGAGTACGTCGGCAAGAAACAACCCGTCGAAACGCCCCCGCTCCAGCGTCCTGGCGAGATCGATCCAGTAGGGCAGCCGGTTATACTCCAGCGTGCGGTCTCGCGGATGCGTCCACAGCCCCGGCGACTGGTGCGCCACGCAATTCATGGCAAAGGCATTGAGGCGGATTTGTTTTGGCATGATTGCAACGCCCGGTGTTCGATGATCGCTGCGGAAAATTGCGCGCTCGGCCGGGGATTAGCAAGGCAAATTCGGCTCTGCTAAGCTGAACACGAAGACTTGCGAAGAATGGAAAGAAGAGCATGACTCGAACCGATGCGATCGCCCGGGTGCGCGACCATTTTCGATCCGGCGAATTCCTGGAGATCCTGAACCGGCGGGTCGGCTACCGCACAGAGAGCCAGCAGCCGAACTCGGGCGATGCATTGCGCGCTTATCTCACGGACGAGCTGCAGCCGGCTTTCGCCGAGCTCGGGTTCACATCGAAGCTGATCGAGCCGCCAAGCGGCAAGGGGCCGTTCCTGTTCGCCGACTACCGCGAGGATGCCTCCCTGCCGACGGTGCTGACCTACGGCCATGGCGACGTCGTCGACGGCATGGCTGGCGAATGGCGCGATAATCTCGATCCCTGGCGCATCACCATCAGGGGCGAGCGCGTCTACGGCCGTGGCACCGCCGACAACAAGGGCCAGCACAGCATCAACATGTCGGCGCTGCGCATGGTGCGCGAGGCGCGCGGCGGCAGACTCGGATTCAATGCAAAGTTCATCATCGAGACCGGCGAGGAGATCGGCTCGCCCGACCTGCGCAAGGTCTGCGAAGGCCATCGCGACGAACTGAAGGCCGACCTGTTCCTGGCTTCCGACGGGCCGCGGCTGACGGCGGAGCGTCCGACCATCTTCCTCGGCTGCCGTGGCGGCCTGCGTATCCATCTCGACGTCAATCTGCGCGACGGCGGGCATCATTCCGGCAATTGGGGCGGCGTGCTGGCGAATGCTGCAACCATCCTGTCGAATGCAATTGCCTGCCTCGTCAACGAGAAGGGGCAAATGCGACTCGAAGCGTTGAAGCCGCCGCGTATCTCCAACGCGGTCCGCAACGCGCTTGCGGACGTCAAGGTGGAGCCGACGGCGGACGAGCCGGCACTGTCGCCGAATTGGGGCGAGGAGGGCCTTTCGCCCGCGGAGCGGCTCTATGCGTGGAACACGCTGGAGGTGCTGGCGATGTCGTCGGGCAACATCGCAAGCCCCGCCAACGCCATTCCGGGTGAGGCCCATGCCGTGCTGCAATTGCGCTTCGTGGTCGGCACGAGGATCGAACAGGCGGTCGATGCCGTCCGCAGGCATCTGCATGCCAACGGCTTTCCGATGGTCGAGGTGAAGGCCGCGCAGAGCTTTGCAGCCTCACGCACCGATTTCGACAGCCCATGGGTCAACTGGGCGGCGGAGTCGATCCGGCAGACCACCGGCAAGGCACCGGCGATCCTGCCGAATTTCGGCGGCTCGCTGCCGAACGACGTGTTCTCGGAAGGATTGGGGTTGCCGACGATCTGGGTGCCGCACTCCTATCCTGGCTGTTCGCAGCATGCGCCGAACGAGCACATCCTGATGCCGGTGACGGAGCAAGCGCTTGCCATCATGGCGGGACTGTTCTGGGACCTCGGCGAGAAAGGGCGTGCCTAGAAGTTACGCCCCCTCGTCAAGCGCCACCAGCTCGCGCTTCTTGCGCAGCGCGGGCAGCAGCGGTCCGATCAGCAGCGCTACCGCAAATATCAGGCAAGCCGCCGAAATCGGCCGTGTCACGAAGGTCGAGAGGTCGCCCTGCGAGAGAATCAGCGATTTGCGCAGATTGTTCTCCAGCATGGGTCCCAGCACGAACGCCAGCACCAGCGGCGCCGGCTCGTAACCGAGCTTGCGCATGAAGTAGCCGATGACGCCGAAAGCGATCATCACATAGACGTCGAACACGTTGTTGCTGGAACAGTAGACGCCGATGATGGTGAAGAGGATGATGAGCGGAAACAGGATGTTGTATGGCAGCCTGAGAAGCTGCACCCACATGCCGATCATCGGCAGGTTGAGCACCAGCAGCATCAGGTTGCCGATATACATGCTGGCGACGATGCCCCAGAACAGGCCGGCATTCTGCGTGATCATCAGGGGGCCGGGCTGCAGGCCATGAATCACGAAGGCACCGAGCAGCAGCGCCATCACCACGTTCGGCGGGATGCCGAGCGTCATCAGCGGAATGAAGGCGCCGCCCGCCGCCGCATTGTTGGCAGCTTCCGGCCCTGCAACGCCTTCGATCGCCCCATTGCCGAAGCGCTCCGGCGTTTTCGAAAGGCGCTTCTCCAGCGCGTAGGAGGCAAAGGAAGCCACCACCGCACCGCCGCCCGGCAAAATGCCGAGGAAGAAGCCGAGGATGGTGCCGCGGCCCATCGGGCCGGCGCTGGCCTGCCAGTCCTGCTTGCTCGGCAGGAGATGCGTGATTTTCGCATTGATGATGTCACGCCGGATCGCCTGCTCGGTATTGATCAGCACCTCGGCCACTCCGAACAAGCCCATCACCACAGGGACCAGCCCGATGCCGTCGATCAGCTCCAGCCGACCGAAGGTAAGGCGGGGCTGCGCGGTGATGCTGTCGAGTCCCACCAGTCCCAGCACCACGCCGATGCAGGCCATCAGCAGCGCCTTGGCCATCGAGCCCTGCGTCAGGAAGGTCAGCACCACGAGGCCCAATACCATCAGGCTGAAATACTCCGCGGGGCCGAAGGCGATTGCGACGCTCGCGAGTTTCGGCGCCACCAGCATCAAGGCGATCAGGGCGAAGGTGCCGGCGAAGAAGGAGCCGAAGGCGGAGATGCCGAGCGCGGGACCGGCCCGGCCCTGCTTGGCCATTTCGTGGCCGTCGATGCAAGTGACGACGGATGCCGCCTCGCCTGGAATATTGACCAGGATCGAGGTGGTCGATCCGCCATACATCGAGCCGTAGTAGATGCCGGCCATCATGATGATGCCGGACTCTGGCGTGCCCGACAGCGTGACGGGCAGGAGCAGCGACATCGCCGAGATCGGACCGATGCCGGGCAGCACGCCGACCAGCGTGCCTATGAAGACGCCGATGAAGCAATAGAGCAGGTTGATCGGCGCCAGCGCGACACCGAACCCATGCGCGACATTGAGAAGCGTATCCATGGTGCGTGCTCAGCCGATACCGAACATGCCGGACGGCAACTGGATGCCAAGCGCGTGCTTGAGCAGCCACCACATGCCGGCAGGGACAAGAACAGATACGGGAATGGCGAGCTCCCACCGTACCGGATCGATGAGTCGCATGAGTAACAGCACCAGCGGGATCGAGGACAACAGGAAGCCGAGAGGATCAAGTGCGAGGGCGAACGCAACCAGACAGGCAATGACGATCGCGGGCTTGGTCCAGCGGGCGTTTGCCCAGCGCGAGCCGAAGGTCGGCCCGCCTTCGGTGAGGGCAGTGACAATGATTGTCCCGGCGAACAAGCAAATCAGGATGCCCGTGTAGAACAGCACATAGCCGGAACCAGGATCGTTCACCGTGCCGAGCTTCAGCTTGAGCCCGGCGCGGATCACGAATATGCCAAGCCCGAACCCGATCAGTCCGCCCCAGAGCTCGGAATTGTTGAGGCGGAATTTGACGTTGTCGCTGTCGTTCACGGGTCAGTTCGACTTCTTCGTCAGCCCGAGCTTCTCGACCACCTTGCGTTCGGACTCGGTGACCTCGCCGACGAACTTCTTGTAATCCTCGGTATTCTTGTAGTTCGGCACCATGTCGTACTTGGCGAGGGTCGCGATCACGGCCGGATCCTCCAGCGCCTTCTTGAAGGCGTCATGCAGCTTTGCGACGATCTTGGGGTCCATGCCTTTCGGGCCGGCAATGCCGAACGGCGAGTCGTACACCATGGGATAGCCGAGTTCTTTCAGCGTGGGGGCGTTCGGATAGTTCGGCGAACGCGAGCCGGTCCACACCATCAGCAAACGCAGCTTGCCGGCATCGACCAGCGGCTTCCAGCCGGTAGAGTCGGCCTGCAACATGGTGTGCTGGCCGAGTACCGCGGCGTTGGTCTCGGCGCCCCCCTTGAAGGGCACTTGCGTGAGCTTGATTCCCGCCATCCCGGCGATCTGCTCCATGCCGATATGCAACGACGTGCCGGCGCCCGGCGTGGCATAGGTGACCTTGCCGGGGTTGGCCTTGGCGAAATCGACCACATCCTGCCACGTCTTGAACGGCCCTTCTGCACTGGTGGTCACGCCGAAGGTGTAACCGGTGAGATGGACGATATAGGTGAAGTCCTTGGCCGCATCCCAGGACACGTCCTGCATCAGCGGCAGGCGAAACACCGTGATCGGGATTTGCGCGATGGTGTAGCCATCTGGCTTCGCCGCAGCAGCCATGGTGGCGGGACCCACCGTGCCACCGCCGCCGGCCTTGTTGTCGATTGTGATCGGCTGTCCCAGCACCTTCGAGGCGCTCTCGGCCATCGCGCGCATCGTAAGGTCAGTCGATCCGCCGGCCGGCCAGGGCACGATCAGTGTGATCGGCTTGGTGGGATACTCCTGCGCGCCGGCAGCGGCCGAGGCCAGCATGCCAATGGCGGCGAGTGCGATCTTCAAACGGCTTCTCTGGAACATGTCGGCCCCTCCCTTGTGGTCCGGTTGATGTCCGGACCGGCCCTGTTTCTCTTTACCTCGCCGCAATCATTCCTGAAATCGCAGGCAAAGAAAAGTGCGTTGCGAGAATGGCTTGTTGCTGAAAGATGATGGCTTGTTGCTGAAAGATGAGCAGCGGTCGTGCGGCAGAAGATCCGCCGCTCTCATCCCGAAGCGCGGAATATCGGGCCCGACGCCTTGCGGCAGTCGGCGCTTTCGGGCCATCATGGCTTCGCAGGCAGAAGTTTATTTCCTGCCATCGCCAATGCCGGCATGGCTTTCGAAAGTGTGGCCGAGAACGCGTATGAGTTCAGCTCCGGATGCCGTCGACGCCGCTGTTATCGAGGCTTTTTCCAGGATACCGGTCTGGCTTGAGCGGAGCGAAGCGCTGGTGGCGCGCGGGCGATACCTCGACTGCGATTGCCTGCTCGGCCCGGTGGAGCAGCCGTTTCACGTCGCGATCCGTTCCGGGCGCATCGTCGACCTGACGCCGGCGCCGGTCCTGATGCGATCCTGGCGGTTCTCCTACCGTGCGACGTCGCCGGCCTGGGCGCACTACTGGCAGCCGATGCCCCGCCCGGGCTGGCACGACCTGCTGGCGCTGACCAAGCGCGGGGAGGCGGTGCTGGAGGGCGATCTGCATTCTTTCATGGCCAATCTGCAGTATTTCAAGGACCTGCTTGCGCTGCCGCGTCAATACGCAAGGGCGGCGGCATGAGCGGATATATCGAACCGATCATCGGCCGCTACATCCATGTCGAGATCGGCGGTGAAACGCATCGCATCTATTTCGAGGAGAACGGCAAGGGCATTCCGCTGGTCTGCCTTCACACCGCTGGTTCGGACAACAGGCAGTGGCGGCATCTTCTGACGGACGAAGAGTTCGCGAGGGACTATCGCATCATCGCCTTCGATATGCCTTTCCACGGCAAGTCGAATCCTCCGGCAGGCTGGAGCGGCGAGGAATACCAGCTTACGACCGCGCGCTACACGGAAACCATCCGCGCCTTTTGCCGTGCCTTGAAGCTGGAAAAGCCTGTCGTGATGGGCTGCTCGATCGGCGGCCGTATCGTACTCAATCTCGCGATCGACCATGCGGCCGAATTTCGTGCCCTGATCGGCCTCGAGGCGGCTGACTTTCAGGCTCCGTGGTACGACACGGCCTGGCTCAACCGGCCGGACGTGCATGGCGGCGAGGTCTGCGCTGCGCTCGTCTCCGGTCTCATTGCGCCACAAAGCCCCGACGCCGCGCGCCGCGAGACCCTGTGGGCCTACAAGCAGGGCGGCCCCGGCGTGTTCAAGGGCGATCTGTATTTCTACCGGGTCGATGGCGATCTGCGCGGCCGGGTAGCCGGGATCGATACCAAAGTATGCCCGCTCTATCTGCTCACCGGCGAGTATGATTTCTCCTGCATGCCCGAGGATACGAGGCGCACCGCAGCATCGATCCCCGGCGCCAGCGTCACCATCATGGAAGAGGTCGGCCATTTTCCGATGAGCGAGAATCCCGCGCAATTTCGTCGCTACATCGCGCCCGTCCTTGGCGAGATCGCCAGGGCTTCATCGTTATCCACCAAGCAAGGAGCATATGCATGAAACGCAGTTACATGATCGGCCTCGCGCTCGCCGGCGCGCTCGCCGCTGGCCCGGCCGGTGCGCAGGGGCTCACGGGCACTCTGAAGAACATCAAGGAGACCGGCACGATCACGATCGGCCACCGCGACTCGTCGATTCCGTTCTCCTATCTCGACGACAACCAGAAGCCGATCGGCTATGCCATGGACATCTGCATGAAGATTGTCGATGCCATCAAGAAGGAGCTGAAGCTCGATAAGCTCGAGGTCAAGCTCAATCCGGTGACGTCGGCGACGCGCATCCCGCTGATGGCCAACGGCACCATCGACCTGGAATGCGGTTCGACCACCAACAACGCTGAACGGCAGAAGCAGGTCTGGTTCACCAACACCCACTTCCTCACGGCCAGCCGCTACGTCTCCAAGAAGTCGAGCAAGATCGGCAAGATCGACGACCTCAAGGGCAAGTCGGTGGTCTCGACTGCCGGCACCACCAACATCAAGCAGCTCACCGCGGCGAATGCTGAACGCGGCCTCAACATCAACATCATTCCGGCCAAGGACCATGCCGAGGCCTTCCTGATGGTGGAGACCGACCGTGCGGTCGCCTTTGTGATGGACGACATTCTGTTGTCGAGCCTCGTTGCGGGCTCCAAGGCGCCGGGCGACTACGTCATCTCCAAGGATGCGTTCTCCAAGCCAGAGCCCTACGGCATCATGCTGCGCAAGGACGATACGGCTTTCAAGAAGGTCGTCGATGCCGCCACTGCGGCGATCTACACCGGAGGCGAGGGCCAGAAAATCTACGACAAGTGGTTTACCCAGAAGATCCCGCCCAAGGGACTGAACCTCGCCACGCCGATCAGCAAGGAGCTGAAGAACGAATTCGCCAAGCCGTCGGACTCGCCCGACCCGGATTCGTACAAGTAAGGTGGTCCGACCTTCAGGGCGCCGATGAAATGGCCCGGCCATTGCATCGGCGTCTGGCAAGCAGGGCAGCCAGGGGCGGCGCGTGAACTACAACTGGAACTGGGGCATCTTCTTCCAGCCGAACCCGATGGGGACCGGCACCTATCTCGACATGCTGCTGTCGGGACTGTGGCTGACCATCAAGACGGCGCTGCTGGCCTGGATCATTGCGCTGATCTGCGGCTCTATCGTCGGTGTGCTGCGGACACTGCCATCGAAGACCGCGGAGTGGATCGGCTTTCTCTATGTCGAATTCTTCCGCAACATGCCGCTGCTGGTGCAGTTGTTCCTGTGGTTCTTCGTGCTGCCGGAGCTGTTGCCGCGTGCGATCGGGTTATGGCTGAAGCAGTTGCCCAACGCGCCGTTCTGGACGGCGGCGATCGGGGTCGGGCTGTTCATGTCGGCGCGCGTTGCCGTACAACTGGCGGCCGGCATCTCGTCATTGCCGCGCGGACAGAAACAGGCGGCAACGGCGCTTGGGCTAACCACGGTGCAGACCTATCGCTATGTGCTGCTGCCCATGGCGTTTCGCATCATATTGCCGCCGCTGACGTCGGAGTTCCTCAACACGGTCAAGAACACCGCGGTCGCGATTACCATCGGTCTGATCGAACTGACCGGTCAGGCGCGCTCGATGCAGGAATTCTCCTTCCAGGTGTTCGAAGCCTTCACGGCCGCAACCCTGATGTATCTCCTGCTCAATCTCGTCGTGGTCACGGCGATGCGTTTCCTCGAGCGTCGGGTCGCCATTCCCGGCTACATCGCGGGGAAATAGCGTCATGTTCAGCAGTTTCGATTTCGATGTCATCCGCCGCTCGCTGCCCTATCTGTTCTATGAAGGCATGACGTTCACGCTGACGCTTACGGCGTTGTCGGCATTCGGCGGCCTGGTCTTCGGCACGCTGATCGCGCTGATGCGGTTGTCCGGCTACAGGCTGCTCGGCCGCGTGGCCGGGCTCTACGTCGATTTCATGCGCTCGCTGCCGCTGGTGCTTGTCATCTTCTGGTTCTACTTCCTCGTGCCCTATATCGGGCAATGGCTGACCGGCGCCTCGCGCCCGATCAAGGTCGGCGCGTTCTCGTCCTCGCTCATCACCTTCATCATGTTCGAGGCGGCGTATTTCTCCGAGATCATGCGCGCGGGTATCCAGTCGATCTCACGAGGCCAGCCTGCGGCGGCGAGTGCGCTCGGTATGACCTACAGCCAGACCATGCGCTACGTCGTGCTGCCGCAGGCCTTCCGCAACATGCTGCCGGTGCTGCTGACCCAGACCATCGTCCTGTTCCAGGACACCTCGCTGGTTTACGTGCTCTCCATCACCGATTTCCTGGGTGCAGCCAGCAAGGTCGCGCAGCGCGACGGGCGTCTGGTCGAGATGTATCTGTTCGCAGCGGTCGTCTATTTCACCATTTCCTGCATCGCGTCCTGGAGCGTCCGGCGTCTGCAGGCGCGTATCAGTATCGTTCGCTAGCGAGGCTCCATGATCGAACTCCGCCACGTCGACAAATGGTATGGGCCGAATTTTCAGGTATTGAAGGATTGCACCACCCGCGTTGCAAAGGGCGAAGTGGTGGTCGTCTGCGGCCCCTCAGGCTCCGGCAAATCCACCCTGATCAAATGCGTTAATGCGCTGGAGCCGATCCAGGGCGGTGAGATCATCCTTGACGGCATCAAGGTCAACGATCCCGCAACCGATCTGCCGAAGCTGCGCTCGCGTGTTGGCATGGTGTTCCAGCATTTCGAGCTGTTCCCGCATCTGCGTATCCAGGAGAATCTCTGCCTCGCTCAGGAGAAGGTGCTGGGCCGCTCGCACGATGAGGCTCAGGCAAAAGGCATGAAGCTGCTGGATCGGGTGGGCCTGAAAGAGCATGCCGGCAAATATCCTGCTGAGCTCTCCGGCGGCCAGCAGCAGCGCGTGGCGATTGCCCGGGCGCTGGCCATGGATCCCATCGCGATGCTGTTCGACGAGCCGACCTCGGCGCTCGATCCCGAGATGATCAGCGAGGTGCTCGACGTGATGGTCGACCTCGCCGGCGAGGGAATGACGATGATGGTGGTCACCCATGAAATGGGCTTTGCCAGCAAGGTCGCGCATCGGGTTATCTTCATGGACCAGGGCGAGATCGTCGAGGACGCGCTGAAGGATGACTTCTTCGGCAAGCCGCGCAGCGACCGGGCCCAGAAGTTCCTGTCCAAGATCCTTCAGCATTGAGCCGCCAGCGCCGCGAGTACAATCGGAGCAATTCGCGCCGGGTTGCATACGAGGCTGGAACAGCGCTTAACGTTTGGCCTATATTGTCCGCCAATTCCTCAGACTCTCGACAGGAGAACCGACTTGGAACCGATAGCTTACGTCAATGGCGCCTTCGTGCCGCTCTCGGAGGCCAAGGTCTCGATTCTCGATCGAGGCTTCTTGTTCGCCGACGGCATCTACGAGGTCGCCGCAGTGCTCGACGGCAAGCTGATCGACAACGCCTCGCATCTGGCACGACTGGAGCGGTCGGTCGGCGAGATCGCGCTGGCTCTGCCGGAAAGCATCGAGCGTATCCAGGAAATCCAGAAGGAGCTGGTCAAGCGCAACAACCTCGTCAACGGCATGGTCTACCTGGAAGTGACGCGGGGCGCCGACACCGGCCGCGACTTCGCGTTCCCCAAGGGCGTCAAGCCGACGCTGATCATGTTTACTTCGGTCAAGGACATCGTGAACGCGCCGTCGGCCAGAACCGGTATCGACGTCATCACCGTACCCGACCTTCGCTGGGCGCGGCGCGACATCAAGAGCGTGGCGCTGCTTGCGCAGGTGCTGGCCAAGCAGGCGGCAGCCGAGGCCAACGCAGGCGAGGCCTGGATGATCGAGGATGGCAAGGTGACCGAAGGCGGCTCGTCGTCCTGCTTTATCCTGACCCAGGACGACGTGATCGTGACCCGGCAGAACGGTAGCGAAATCCTGCCTGGCTGCACCCGCAAGGCGGTGGTGAAGCTCGCCGAAGAGCGCCAGCTTCGGATCGAGGAGCGCGCTTTCTCGGTGGAGGAGGCGCTGGCGGCGAAAGAGGCTTTCATCACCAGCGCCACGGTATTCGTGCAGGCGGTCGTCTCGATCGACGGCAAGAAGGTCGGCAATGGCAAGCCCGGTCCGATGACGGATCGGTTGCGCGAGATCTATGTCGATTTTGCCAAGGCGACGGCGGTCTAGGCCGCCGGCTGCGAAACGCGCGCGGTTCTAGCGACCTTCGCGCACGAACCTGTTGCGCAGGGTCCCGATGCCGGTGATGTCGATCTCGACGACATCCCCATGTTTGATATCGGGCGAGGCGCCGTCGGTACCCATCCAGATCACGTCGCCCGGCCAGAGCGTGAAATATCGGGTGAGTTCGACGAGGAACGGCACGATGCCGAAGATCATGTCGTTGGTGCGGAAGCGGCCGGTCTCCCTGCCGTTGACGCGAATGACCGTTTCCATGCGATCGAGATCGACGTCGGTCTCGATCCATGGCCCCATCGGCTTGAAGGTGTCGGCATTCTTGGAGCGCCACAGCCCGCGGTCAGCCTTCTGCCATGTACGCTCCGAGACGTCGTTGCCGATGGTGTAACCGAATACGCACGACATCGCATTGGATTCGGTGAGATGCTTCACCTTCTTGCCGATTACGACGACGAGCTCACCTTCGTAGTGGATCTTGTCAGTGGCGAAGAAGGGGATCACCACGTCCTCGTCGTGCGCGATGAGCGCATTCTGGGCGCGGTAGCCGATTTCAGGACGGTCGGGCACGTTGGGAACGGTGCCGGCCTTGTCGGCGGCCTCCTTCAGGTGCTTCAGATAGTTCAGTCCGACGCAGTAGAAGGTGCGCGGGACCAGCGGCAGCTCGATCTTGACGTCCTTCAGGGGATAGGATTGCGCGGTCTTGCGCCATTCGCCGAACGGATCGCCATCGACAGCGGAAACCTTGTCGTCCTCAACGAGGCCCCATGACGTCTTCCCTGTAGCCGTGAATTTCAGCCAACGCATGCTTTGTTTCCTTATTCGGCAGCGGTCTGCTGCCGGCCTTTCCAGGCGCCGATGGCGGGCCGCTTCAGGCCCAGATTTTCGCGCAGCGTGTTGCCGGCATAGTCCTTGTGAAACAGGCCGCGGCGCTGCAGTTCCGGCACCACATGCTTGACGAAGTCGGCATAGGAGGCCGGAACGATCGTCGCTGCGATGACAAAGCCGTCGCAGCCGCGCTCGACGAACATTTCTTCCAGCGCATCGGCAACCTCCTTCGGCCCGCCGACGATGGCGTCATGAACCTGGCCGCGGCCGGAAAAGTCGACGAAATCGCGTGCGCTCGGATTGCTCTTGCCCGACGCCTTCAACACGCCGTCACGAATGCCGAGGATGCCCTGCATGCTCTTCAATTCGTCGGTCGTGAGCGGTTCGTCGAGACCTTTCGAGGCAAAATCGTAGTTGAGGGCCTCGGCCAGCAGCGACAGCGCGTCGATCTGCAGCGGCAGCTTGTTGATCAGCGCCATCTTGTCTTCGGCCTCAGCTTTCGTTGCGGCACAAACCGGCGTCGTCAGGTTGCAGAGAAATATCTGGTCGGGATCGCGTCCCGCCTTGACGGCTTCGTTCTTGACGGCGGCATAGCCCTGCCTGGCGTCGGCCAGCTTGCGCGCGGCGGTAAAGACCACCTCGCCCCATCGTCCGGCAAAGCGTTGGCCCCGTCCCGAGGCGCCCGCCTGGATCACGACGGGATGCCCCTGCTGCGAGCGCGGCACAGTGAAGGGGCCGCGCGACTTGAAGAACTGCCCTTTGTGATCCAGCCGCTTCACCTTCGTCGGATCGGCAAAGCGTCCGCTCTTCTTGTCCACTATGAGCGCGCCGTCTTCCCAGGCGTCCCAATGACCGAGCACTACTTCCATGAACTCGTCGGCGCGGTCGTAGCGAAAATCATGTTCGAGATGGGCATCCTTGCCCATGTTTTGCGCCTCGCCGTCGTTGAGCGACGTGACGACGTTCCAGGCCGCCCGTCCGCCCGTCATATGGTCGAGGGTCTGAAAACGGCGCGCCACATCGAACGGATCGAAATAGGTGGTCGAGGCGGTCGCACCGAGGCCCAGTCTTTCGGTGGCCATGCCCATGCAGGTCAGCACCACCACCGGGTCCATCTTCACGCAGCGGATGCCGTATTCAACGGTATGTGCGTGATCGTTGCCGTAGCGATCCGGCATGGCGAGGCGGTCGTCAAAAAACGCCAGATGGAATTTTCCGGCTTCGAGGATGCGTCCGATCTCCTGATAGTAGTCCGCCGACATCGAATCACTGCGCGATTCCGGATGTCGCCACGAGCTTGGCAGGTTGGTGCAGTTTTGCGCCTGTAGGAAGCCAACCAGTGCCATTTGCCGTGTCATGCTGTTCTCCTTGTCACGCAAGTCCGAGTTCGCCAGCGAGGCCGTATTCGCCGGCCAGAGCGCGCAGTTTCTCGTATGTCGTGTCCTCGATCTCGATGCCGTTGCGCCGGCGCTCGACCTCGCGCAGATACTCGACCTCGCCGGGATAGAACACCCCCTTCGAGCCTTCCGACGGTGGCGTGGATTTGAGATAGCGCGCGAAGTCGGCGACTTCCCTCTTGAAGTCCTTCAGCGGCCTGAACGCGGCGACATTGAAAACCGCCATGAACACGCCGTCATTGTGCCGGCCGGTCGGTTCGACGCCAAAACCCAGACCCGTGAGCAGGCCGCAGAGCACCTCGACCATGGCGGCAAGCCCGCTGCCCTTGTAGCCCTCGGTGCCACCGAGCGGCAGCAGCGCGCCGCCCTTGCGGTATTGGGTGGGATCGGTGGTATGGCGGCCCTCGGCGTCGATGATCCAGCCGGTCGGAATCGGCTCGCCACGCGCGACCGCGAGTTGGACCTTGCCGACGGCGACCGCCGACGTCGCCATGTCGAGATAGAACGGCGCGTCGAGATCAGAGGGCACCGCGATCGAGATCGGATTGGTCCCGAGCCGCGCTTCCCGTCCGCCGAAGGGCGCGACATGCTTCGGCGACCTGCCTGAATCGGCCGTGGCAATTCCGATCATGCCCTCGCGCATCGCCATCAGAGGATAGGCGGCCAGCCTGCCGACATGGCTTTGCCGGAACACGGTGCAGGCGGCGACATTGGCCGTTTTCGCTTTCGCGATCGTCAATTCCATGGCCTTGGTGTTGACGTGGAATCCGAAACCCCAATGGCCGTCGATCACAGTCGTGGTGGGGGATTCCTGCACGACGGTCCATTTTGCGCCGGGCACGATATGTCCGGCCCTGACCCTGTCGATATAGGTCGGAATGGCGATAATTCCGTGCGAGTCATGGCCAGCAAGATTGGCGTTGACGCAACCCACGGCAACCGCCTGGGCTTCCTCGTCGGACGCGCCGGCACCCTTGAGCAAGGCTGCGCCGATGCGCGTGAGACGGTCGGCCTGGACGATTGGCATCGGGAGTTTCCTCTGGCGCCGCCCGCGATGCTGCGGGTCTTGCTTGTTGTGGGGTGCGCATGGTCTCAAAGCGCCGGGACGTTAGCAATTGCTTCCCGGCAAATTCTTGGGTGCAATGCGGTGGCTGCAACGCTGTCCCAACGCCAGGTCGTGAAGTCCCTGGACGCTTCGATGTCCTGACGGAAATTAAGGTAACCAATCGGTTCTTTGCTGGCCGCGTTCGCTTCACATTTACTCTGATCGACAACTCCAGAGCGCTCCTAACGCGCATTTAGGCATCCGGCACGCATGAAGTTCCGCTGGACCAGTAGGTTAGCTGAGGGAAACGGGTGCTGGAGTCGGATACCGCGCGGACGCTTGCGGCGTTGAACGCCACGAACGAAGCGATCCTGTACGCGAAATCGCCGGAAGAGCTTTACGGGAAGGTCTGCGAAGCAGCCTTCTCGAGCGGTGACTTTTTGGCCGCGGCCATCTTCCTGCACGACCCCGCAACCGACCTGTTGCGGTTCGCTGCGGGCCTCGGTGAGCACGCCGACCAGCTACGTGACACCAGGATCTCGACCGACCCGGGCACCCCCGAGGGTCTGGGTGTGTGCGGCCAGGCCTTCCGCGACGGCAGGATCTGCGTCAGCAACGACTACCTCAATGACAGTCGCTCGGTCGCCTGGCGCGACGGAGCAGCCGGCGGCAAGGTCGGAGCCGCCGCCGCAATGCCGCTTACCTGCAACGGCAGGCGCGTCGGCGTACTGGTCGTCACCAAGCGCGGGGCAGGCTCTCTGAGCGAGCAGGCCATATCGCTGCTGGAGAGGATGTCGAACAACGTCTCCTTCGCGCTCGACAATTTCGAGCATGAGGCCGACCGCAAGAAGAGTGAACGCGCGGCTCGGCGATTGGCGCTGATGTACGGTGCCATCAGTGCCACCAACGAAGCGATCTTTCGTGCCAAGTCGGAATTGGAACTCTATCAGCGTGTCTGTGATGCCGCTGTCCATGCTGGCAAGTCGATCGCGACCACGGCCCTCCTGGTCGAGCCCGGCACGATCTGGATGAAGCCGGTGGCAGGGACTGGCGAAATCGCCGCCCAAGTCAACAGGACGAAGTTCTCGATTGATCCGGAAAATCCCTATGGCAGAGGAATCACCGGTGAGGCTTTCAGGACGCAAAGGCCTTGCGTCAATGCAGACCTCGTAACCAACAGCGGTCCCTGGAAAGACGCTCAGCGCGAGTCCGGAGCTACCGCAGGTGTCGCGGTGCCGCTGATCAAGGCTGGAAACAGTATCGGCGTGCTGCTGTTCTTCGTCGGCCGCTCCTGGGCTGCTGACGAGGAGATCATTTCGCTGTTTTCACGCATCGCGGAGAACGTTTCCTTTGCGCTCGACAGCTTCGATCGCGCCGCCGAGAAGGCGAGGGGTGAGGAGCAGAAGCAGAGCCTCACCCGCATGTACGCAGCACTTTCCGCCACCAACGAAGCGATCATGCGTTCCAAGTCTCGCGCCGAAATGTACGAATTGGTGTGCGGGGCGGTCGCGCAAGGCGGTCGTTTCAGCTCGGTGAGCATCCTGCTGTCGCAGGTGGACAGCGACGATTTCGCAATGGTTGCGTCGGCAGGTCCAACGGCGGAAAAGGCTCGGCGGCTCAAGGTGTCGACCAGCGAAGACCTTGCGGGGGGACGAGGCGTGTGCGGCACCGCGTTCCGCTCGCGCAAGGCCAGCATCGTCAATGACTTCCTCAACGACGCCAGATCCGTTGCCTTCCTGCAGTTGATCCATAGCGACAGTGCGCGATCCGGTGCGGCATTTCCCCTGCTCGTAGACGGGCGGCCGGTGGGCGTCATGCTGTTCATCTCGTCCGAACTGGACACTTTTACGACCGAATTCGCCGAATTGCTGCAGCGGCTCGCTGACAATGTCTCGTTCGCGCTCGCCGGCTTCGACCGGGCCGATGAGAAGGCGCGCACCGAAGCCCAAAAGGAGCGATTGGCGCGAATGCTGGCCGCACTGAGCGCGACCAACGAGGCGCTGGTGCGCGCCAAGTCGCGGCAGGCGCTGTTCGAGCTGGTGTGTAAGGCCGCAGCAGACGGCGGCAGATTCACCATGACGGCCATTGCGCTTGCGCGGCCCGACAGTCAACTCCTCGAATTCGTGGCGGCAGCGGGCCCCACCGCGGAAAGTTCGCGCTCGGTGGCGGTTTCGATCAACGCCGACGCTCCGGAAGGCCGAGGCCTGTCAGGAACGGCATTCCGCTCCGGCAAGCCGTGTATTGCCAACGACTATCTGGCAAACGAGGGAACCAGCGTGTTCCATTCCCAGGCTCGCAAGGACGGCGCGCAGTCGGGCGCCTCGTTCCCTCTGATTGTGGGCGGACGGGTCATCGGCGTGATGCTGTTTGCTTCGTCCGAGAAGGACACCTTCACTCCGGAATTCGTCGAATTGCTGGAGCGAATGACCAACAACGTGTCGTTTGCCCTGAAAAACTTCGACCACTCTGATGAGAAGGCACGCACCGAGGAGCAGAAGGAACGGTTGACCCGGATGCTGGCGGCGTTGAGCGATACCAACGAAGCCATTGTGCGGGCCAAGTCGCCGGCGGAATTGTTCCAGTTTGTTTGCGAGGCCGCCGCGGACGGGGGCAGATTCACCTCGGTTTCGATTGCCCTTGCGAGGGCGGATACTGACTTGTTCGAGGTCACTGCTGTAGGCGGTCCGACCGCCGACAAGGCGCGGCAGATGCGGATTTCGACCGATCCCGCTCTACCTGAAGGAAATGGCCTGTCAGGGCGGGCTTTCCGTGCCGGCAAGGCGTGTATTGCCAACGACTACGTCCTGGAGCGCAATTCGCCCCTCTTCCAGACGGCTGCCCAGCTCCAGGGCGCCCAGTCCGGCGCGTCCTTCCCGCTGTTCAGCGGCGGGAAAGTGGTCGGAGTCATGCTGTTTGTCTCGATCGAGAAGAACACATTCACGCCGGAGTTTGTCGAGCTTCTGCAGCGATTGACTGCCAATATCTCGTTCGCGCTGGAGAATTTCAGCCGGGCCGACGAAAAGCGAAAGGCCGACGAGCGCATCGAATATCTCGCCTCCCACGACAGCCTGACGGGTCTTCCCAATCGCGAGATGTTCAGCGGCTTGCTGCGCCAGGCCATCGAAACCGCCCAGCGCCATGCGCGCAAGTTCTCGCTGCTGTTCATCGATCTCGATCGGTTCAAGGTCATCAACGATTCGCTCGGCCATGAGGCGGGAGACATGCTGCTTGTTGAAGTGGCGCACCGTCTCCGTGGTTCGCTTCGCGCCAGCGATATGGTGGCGCGGCTCGGCGGCGACGAGTTTGTGGTCGTCCTGGAGGAGACTGGCGAACGGGACGGTATCGAGAAGGTCGCCGGGGAGCTTCTTTCCGTCCTCAGTCAGCCGGTGCAATTGAGCGGTCACGAGTGTCATACAACTGCCTCGATCGGCATTGCGATCTATCCGTCAGACGGCACCAATGCGCAGACCCTCACCAAGAACGCGGATATGGCGATGTATCTCGCCAAGGAAGACGGCAAGAACGGATTCCGCTTCTTCAGCCGCGATATCAAGGTTCAGTCGATCGAGCGGTTGGCGCTGGAGACGGCGCTGCGTCGCGCGCTTGAGCGGGAGCAGTTCTCGCTGCATTACCAGCCGAAAGTGGACATGCTGACCGGCCAGATCACGGGTGTCGAGGCGCTGCTGCGTTGGCAACACCCGGACTTCGGCATGGTCTCGCCGATGCAGTTCATCCCGCTTGCGGAAGAGACGGGCCTTATCGTGCCGATTGGGCGCTGGGTGTTGAAGGAGGCCTGTGAGCAGAACATGGCCTGGCAGCGCCGCGGTTTGCGTCCGGTATCGGTGGCGGTCAACCTGTCGCCGCGCCAATTCGCCGATCCCCATTTGCTGCAGGATGTCGACGAAGCCCTGATCGCCAGCGGCATGTCTCCTGTGCTGCTTCAGCTCGAGGTCACCGAGAGCATGGTGATGCGCAACGTGTCCCGCGCGATTCGCGTGCTCGATGCCATCCAGAGCCGTGGCATTCGCATCGCGATCGACGATTTCGGCACCGGCCATTCATCGATGTCGCTGATGAAGCAGTTTCCGATCGACACGATCAAGATCGACCGCTCTTTCGTCCGCGACCTTGCCAGCGATCCGGAGGACCAGGCGATCGCCCAGGCCATTATCAGTATGGGCAAGGCGCTCGGCATGACGGTGGTGGCCGAAGGTGTCGAGACGATCGAGCAGCAGACTTTCCTGCGCGATCACGGTTGCGACGAGATGCAGGGATTCATCATCAGCAAGCCGGTGCCGGCACGGGATCTCGTGGGGTTGCTGCGCTCACCGGTCGAACTGGTGTCGCCGCCGTTACAGCCGGACGGCGATCCGGATCTGTCAGGCCTGAAACGCGCTGTCGTCTGATGGCTGCGGGTGCAGGTCGCGCACGTCGGAATCGTTGGAAATCACCTTGCGCGAAAAGTCATAAGGCCAGGGCACGGAAGTCTGGCCCGCCAGCGACTGCAGCAATATTCCTGCTGCATCCGCATAGGTCGCACCCGAAGGCAGTCCCAGTCGGCGGCAGGTCAAGGGCGTCAGCGCATCTGCAAGCTCCCTGACGCCGAGCGCAGGTCCCCACCACCACGCCGGTGCAGGCGGTCGTTCCGTTTCCGGAATCGCCCGCCACTTGCCGTATTCGTCGACGATGCGCTCGATTTGCAGCTTGGTCGCCGGATGCATTGAAATTCTCCTGAGGTGCCGGATACTAGCGGTCAGAGCGTCCGTAACCAACAACAAACAAGCTTCTCGACTTGCCCTTGCCCTCAGTTCCCGATCGCGAACGATGACGCAATCGGCCGTCAACCCTAATCGCGGGTTGAGGGCTGCGGACCGGCACGGCTGGCTGCCCGGTGCACGCCGATTTGCTAGGATGTTGCTGCGGACTCGATACACCGATCATGCGTGTTCGTCGTTCTCTGCGACGGCATCGTCAAACCGACGCCACCGATCGATCATTAACCAAGAAACGGGCTGTTTCATGCGACTCGCCATGGTTGGTACAGGC
>JAHCKB010000179.1 GCA_026125985.1 Bradyrhizobium sp. | reverse complement strand
TTGATGTAGTTGCCGCCAAGCAGCGTCGCCAGCGTGCCGCCCAGCTGCTGCATGTTGACGCCGAGATCGCTCGCCTTGGCGCGATCGATCTTCACCTTTACCGTCGGCTGGTTGAAAGCAAGGTCGCTGTCGGAGACGATGAACAGGCCGCTCTTGCGTGCAGCAGCCTTCAACTTCTCCATCTGCTCATAGACGGCGCGGAAGTCGGCGGTCGAACTAATCACCATCTGCACCGGCAGACCGCCCGGCCCGCCCGGCAGCGGCGGCAGGTTGAAGGCGAACGCCTGCACACCCTCGATCTTGGACAGCTCGCCCTGCACCAGAGGCTTCAGCTTGATGGAGGAGCGCTTGCGCTCGTCCCAGGGATGCAACAGCATGCCTGCAAAGCCGTTCTGCGCACCGTTGATGCCGTTCAGCACGAAGCGCAGATCCGTCTCCGGGAACTTCTGAAACGCCTTGTCGAGTTTCTCGCCGTAGAAATTGATATAGTCGATGTTGGCGTATTTCGGCGCCTTGGTCACCGCGAACACGATGCCCTGGTCTTCCTCGGGAGCGAGTTCCTTGGAAGTGTGCATGTAAAGGAAGCCCACGAGACCGAGGATGGTTGCGGCGAACATCAGCGTGATCGGCTTGTAGTCAAGCGAGCGAGCAAGCTTGCGCCCGTACCAGCGCGTCATCGCGCCGAACACGCGGTTCACCAGCTTGGCGAACCGCCCCTCATCGGCATCCTTGAGGAAGACCGAGCACATCATCGGCGAGAGCGTCAGCGCAATGATGCCGGACACGATCACGGAGCCTGCGAGCGTGAAGGCGAATTCGCGGAACAGCGAGCCGGTGAGCCCTCCGAGGAAACCGATCGGCGCATAAACGGCGGCCAGCGTGATCGTCATGGAGATGACGGGACCGACGATCTCGCGCGCGCCCTGCAGCGAGGCCTGCACCGGCGATTTGCCTTCTTCGAGATGACGATGGATGTTCTCCACCACCACGATGGCGTCGTCGACCACGAGGCCGATCGCGAGCACCATGGCCAGCAACGTCAGCAGGTTGAAGGAAAAGCCGGCCATCAGCATCAGGGTGCAGACGCCGATCAGCGAGAGTGGAATCGTAACGACGGGAATGATGACCGAGCGGAACGATGCCAGGAACAGGAAGATTACGGCCACCACGATCAGCACCGCTTCGATCAGCGTCGCCTTCACCTCGTCGATCGAGGACTGGATGAACTTCGTGGAATCGTAGGCGACCTTCATTTTCATGGAGGGCGGCAGGTTTCGTTCAATCTCAGGCATCAGCGCCCGCACGCCTCTGACCAGGGTCAGCGGGTTGCCTTGCGGCGTCGCCTGCACGCCGATGAAGATTGCGTGCTCGCCGTTAAAGGCGACGCTCGCATCGGAGCTTTGCGCGGCAAGCTCGACGGTCGCGATGTCCTCCATGCGCACGAAGCCGCCATCCTTGGCCTTCACGATCATGCGCTTGAACTGCTCGACATTGCGCAGGTCGGTATTGGTCTGGACGTTGGAGACGATGAAATAACCCTTCGCCTGCCCGGCTGCGGCCTGATAATTGTTGGCCGCAATTGCCACTGCGACTTCGCCCGGCGTGATATTGCGGCCGGCCATCTTCACGGGATCGAGCCAGATGCGCATCGCAAAGGTCTGGCCGCCGAGAATATCGGCAGAGGCCACGCCGTCGACAGTCGACAGCACGGGCTGAACCACGCGCGTCAGATAGTCCGAGATCGCCGAACCATTCAGCTCCTCGCTGGAGAAGCCGAGATACATCACGGCCGTGGTCTGGCCGGTGGTCTTGGTGACGATCGGGTCGTTGGACTCCTTCGGGATCAGGTACTTCACCGAATTGACCTTGGCGAGCACCTCGGTCAGCGCCTGATTGGGATCGAAATTCAGCTTGATGTAGACCTGGATCGTGCTCGTGCCCTGCACCGACGACGAGGTGATGTAGTCGACGCCTTCAGCCGAGGCGACCGCCTGTTCGATCGGCGTGGTGATGAAGCCCTGGATCAGCGCGGCGGATGCGCCCGGATAGACGGTGGTAATGTTCACCACCGTGTTGGACAGTTTCGGATATTGCCGGATCGGCAGCACCATTGCCGCCCGGAAACCGATCAGCAGGATCAGCAGGCTGACCACGACCGATAGCACCGGCCGCTTGATGAAGATATCGGTGAACGATCCCATTGTTTCGTCTCGGGCAATCAGTAGCGCGGCGGCTGCGCGGGAATCGGCGGCGTCGGATTGGTCGAGATCGTCACCGCCGCGCCCGACTGCAGCTTGAGCTGGCCGAGGGCAACCACGCGGTCACCGGCCTTGAGACCTTTCAGGATCTCGGCACGGCCGTCGATGCGGTTGCCGGTCTGCACAAAGGTGCGGGTCGCAACCAGACCGGTCTTGCCGTCTTCCGCCTTCTTCTCCTCGATCAGGAAGACGGAATCGCCATAGAGCGTGTAGTCCACTGCCGTCTCCGGCACGGTGATGACCGGCGGCTTGTCGGGCAGCACCACGGTGGTGCTGGCGAACATTCCGGGCTTGAGGATCTTTTCCGGGTTGGCGATCGTCGCCTGCACACGGATGTTGCGCGTATCGGTCGATATCTGCGGCTCGATGGTGGTTATCTTGCCCTCGAAAGCCCGATCCGGAAAAGCGTCAACCTTGATGCGGACGGTCTGCCCCACCTTCAGCGTGCCGGAGTCCTTTTCCGTCACCGTGAAATTGAGGAAAAGATTCGACAGGTCGGTCAGCGACACGATTTGCGTTCCCGCCGTCAAATACTGGCCGACCTCGACCTTGCGTACGCCGAGTTCGCCATCGAACGGGGCGCGCACCAGCTTCTGCGAGATGAGGGCTTGCGTCTTGGCGATACCGGCCTGGGCCTGGTCGTACTGAGACTGGGCCTGGTCCACCGTGACTTGTGCGCCGAACTGCCGAGCGGCGAGTTGCTTGGCGCGATCGAGCGACAATTCCGCCATGGTCGATTGCGCCTTGTAGTTGGCGAGATCGCCCTGCTCCGGACCGTCGAAAAGCTGCACCAGCGGCGTGCCCGCCTTCACGCTGCTACCGGAGGTGAACAAGATATTGGTGATGCGGCCATTGACGTCCGAGGTGACGTTGACCTGATGCACGGCGGCGAGATCTCCGACCGCGGTGAGCAGGTTCGGAATCACTTCGGACTTCGCTTCCACAACGTTGACTGCGACCGGCGGCGGCTTGTTGCCGGCGAAGAACTGCTTGATCATCTTGGCGCGGAAGGCCTCGAAACCGACGAAAGCGCCCACGATCAGCACCAGTCCCAGGCCGACGATGATGGACCAGCGCAGCATCTTGATCGGCCGCTTCTTCGACTGCTCGTCGACCGGCTTGCCCTTGATGTGGGGTTCTGTGGCGATATTCATTTTATGCACTTTCCCTGGCCGCCGATTGTCCCGGAGACGCTGACAACGCATGGTCGAGATGGGTAGCAATTACGGCTTCGCCAAGTCCGATGCCGCGGAGGATGAACTGGCACAGCTGCCGTTCGAGCACGGAAGCGTCGCCATACTCGAGACAGGGAGCCGCCGGCAGCCGCGTCAGCGCCGCGGTCAGCACGGTGTGATGGGCGAACCAGAACAGGTTGAGCGGCTCGCCGGCAATTTCGGTCGCATCGCCGGCTGCGATGGCGCGCGTGAGCGAGGCGACGAAGGTCGGCCCGATCAGATCGGCGATCTTGCCGTACAGCAGCCGCGCAAACTCGCCGTCCTCGAGATGGCTCGCGGCCATGAAACGCAGGCGCTGCGCCTCGTCCTCGTCGGAGCCGTTGGCGATGTTGACGAAGTGGCCGACCATGCCGCGCACCAGTTCGACCAGCGTCGCCGTGGACGGCTCCTGCCCCAACAGATGGGCGAGTTCAGGATCGGCCTCGCATTCCTCCGCCAGGATCTCGGCATAGAGCGCCGCTTTTGACGGGAAGTGCTTGAACAGCAGGCCTTCTGAAATGGCCGCGGCGGCCGCCACACTCTTGGTGGTGGTGCCGGCATAGCCGTTACGGGCGAAGCAGCGCTTGGCGGCGCCCAGAATCAACTGGCGCCGCAAGTCGGAGGTCATGCGGAGGCTGGTCATGGGGGGCGTGAGTAATCACTCACCGCGACGAAGTCAAGGCAATATATTGCAGCGCACCAAGGCGTGATCGATACGATAACGCCCGCGATCCATCACCAGATCAACGCAATAAGCTGTCAGATCGGAGCGAATCCAAGCGAACCGCGCAGACGGTTGACGATGAAAATGCCGTCCCGCATGGGCAGGATCCGTTCGACATTGGCGCCGTCGATTTTCACATTGGCGAACTTCGGCCCGCCCTTGAGCTCCTGCAGCCGGGGCACCAGCGCCTCGACCTCCGCCATGGTCGTGATCGCCCGGCTGTCGGCGATCCCGCAGGCCTTGGCAACGCCGACGAGGTCGGCGGCAGCCGAGGTGTGGCTGGTCTGTCCACCGGTTTCGCCGTAGCGCTCGTTGTCGAGCACAACGATGGAGAGATTGCCCGGCTTCTGCATGCCGATGGTGGCGAGCGCACCCATGCCCATCAGCATCTCGCCGTCGCCGGTGATGACGACAACGGGAACGTCCGGCTGCGCCAGCGCAAGGCCGAGCCCCATCATGGCCGCGCCGCCCATGGCGCCCCAGAGATAGAAATTGCGGTCATGGTCGCCCGCCGCCGCCATGTCGTTGGTCGAGGCGCCGAGCCCGCCGATGGCGACCATGCCCTTGCGGTCCTTCAACAGGGTGGAGACGACGTCGCGCCGATCGAGGAGATTGGTCTTGCTCATTTCACGAATACCTTTGCCCCGATCAGGCGCTGAGACAGCAGAATGGCGGTCGGCGTGCAGGCGTTGAAGGCCTGCGCGGCGCCGGCTTCGACGACTTCGCGGACTTCGGCTGCATGGTTGGCCCGCATCACCCGGATGCCCGACAGCTCGAACATGGCCTGCGTGGTCGATCCCATCGGCACCTGCCAGTAATTGTACTCGCCCCACTCGCCGCGCATGGTGACGATGGTGAAGAACGGCAGCCGGAACAGCGGCACCAGCGAGAACATGTTGACGCAGTTGCCGACGCCGCTCGATTGCATCAACATCGCGCAGCGCTGGCCGCCGGCCCAGGCGCCGGCCACCAGCGCAACACCCTCTTCTTCCGTGGTTAGCGGAATGCCCCGCATCGTGTCGGAACCGAGCACGCGCTGGATCAGCCTGGAGTGGCCGGCATCCGGCACATAGGGCACCTGCCGCACGTCGAAGCGTTGCAGCACGGAATAGATGTCTTCCGGCCAGGTGGCCGTTTGTTGTTCGGACGTGTCGGTACGGGCGTGCATTGGCGTTTCCGGTCGTTTCGGGACGCGATCCTTGCCGGGATCATGTCCGGGTTTGGCGGGACTGTAGAGGGGCCGGCGCGTTCGATCAAAGCGCATTTGAGCATGTGGCTCTGCAATTTCCTCTCACCCCGCTGCGGGTTGCGCCGACGGATCGAATTCTGTTGCACGGTGCGGGCCTGCGCCCTACGATAGTTGCAAATGAGACTAATTGATCCGGGGTGGAACGCATGAATGCGCACGCGCGCGAGCTGGCAGACGGATTCGATCTCGAACATCTGACGCCGGAATTCTACGACAACCCCTACCCGACCTATCGGGCGCTGCGCGAAACCGAGCCGGTCAAGCGCATGCGCAACGGCTCCTGGTTCCTGACCCGCTATGACGACCTCGTCGCCGCCTACAAGAACACGAAGGCGTATTCTTCCGACAAGAAGAAAGAGTTCTTCCCGAAATACGGCGACACACCGCTCTACGAGCACCACACCACCAGCCTCGTCTTCAACGACCCGCCGTCGCACACCCGCGTACGGCGGCTGATCATGGGCGCCCTGTCTCCTCGGGCGATCGCGGAAATGGAGCCGGACCTGATCCGCCTGGTCGATGGACTGCTCGACCGCATCGCGGAAAAAGGGAAGTTCGAACTGATCGAGGATTTTGCGTCCGCGATTCCCGTTGAGGTGATCGGCAATCTGCTCGATGTCCCTCGCGACGAGCGGGGGCCGTTGCGCGACTGGTCGCTCGCCATTCTCGGCGCGCTCGAGCCGGTGGTCTCCAGCGAAGTCGCCACGCGCGGCAACAACGCGGTGAAGGATTTTCTCGTCTACCTCGAAACCCTGGTGGCGCGGCGGCGCGCCAGGCCCGGCGATCCCGCGCGTGACGTGCTGACGCGGCTGATCCAGGGCGAAGAAAACGGCGAACGGCTGACCGAAAAAGAGCTGATGCACAATTGCATCTTCCTGCTCAACGCCGGGCACGAAACCACCACCAATCTGATCGGCAACGGGCTGGTGGCGCTGTTGCATCATCCCGAGCAGAAGCGGCGGCTGATCGAGAATCCCGACATGATCAAAACGGCGGTCGAGGAAATGCTGCGCTATGAGAGCTCCAACCAGCTCGGCAACCGCATGATAACGGAGCCGGTCGAGATCGGGGGCATCGCGATGCCCGTCGGCACGCCGGTGACACTGTGCATCGGCGCCGCCAACCGCGACCCCTCGCAATTCCCCGCCCCCGAAACCTTCGATATCGCCCGCACGCCCAACCGTCACCTCGCTTTTGCCAGTGGCGCACACCAATGCGCCGGCATGGCGCTGGCGCGGCTGGAAGGCGCGATCGCGGTCTCGCATTTCCTGAAGCGGTTTCCGGGATATGCACTGGATGGCGAGCCGGTGCGCGGCGGTCGCGTGCGGTTTCGCGGGTTCCTGAGCGTGCCGTGCAGGATTGGCTGAACACTGCGAGCGCATTGGTGCAGAAAGCATGAGGGCTCGTTCTCACGGCGCGATTTTCGCCTGAGCTTTTCCAGTTCGTTGTCCCTCTCTGACAGAGGGCGCAGGGAAAGCCGGGTGCCGGCGGCACCCGCAAGCTACCGTGTGCGGATGTAGCGAAAGGGAATGCACACGGGTTTGACAGGTACAGCCGAGACATCCCGGCTTTCCCCGCGCAATGGCTTTACGGCTTATAGGTACTCTCCCCGGTGAGCGGCGTTTGTTGTCACCGTTGCCCCGCCAGCACGGGCCGGCAGGGATAGACGCCACGGTCGCGGCGCCAGGACCATACGACTTCGCCGTACGCTTCCCGCGTTTCGTCCGACATGAAGTTCATGCCTGACGCAGCAAGCGTCCATCGCAACCCGCACCACGCTTCGTGACGATCGCGAAACGTCCCTCATGGCGGCGCGGGCTGTGCGGAGTTATGCACCAGTTCGTGAATTCGGTAAAGCAGAATATTTTTCACGATCAGGCTAGACAGGTTTTTGCTGATTTGCCCGTCGTGCCGGCTTTGCAACACGCATCCGGCTATTGCCCGAGGACCGATCCAGGATCGAAAACATGGCAACAATGCGGGCGAACAATTGCCGGGTTTGCGCGTTCTATTGACGGGGACACCGTGGTAACGAGGAGCCGGGACGATGCTTCGGCACGGCAGTGGTCTAATTCTTCTCGGCATTTCTTTCCTCGCAGCGAGTGTTACGGCATCCGCCCAGCCCGACAGGCGCGGACCTCCGGGAGGCGGCCGGCCTGCAGCGCCTCCGGCCGCGGTGGCGCGCCCTGCCCCGCCTGCGATGGCCCGGCCAGCGGCGCCCCGAATTGCTGCGCCGCCCGTTGCTCGTCCCATGGTCCGTCCAATGGCTCGCCCAACCCCGCATATCAGCGTGCCCCACCGGGCCGCGCCGCGCATCGCGACGCCGCGGCCGAGTTTCAGGCGGGCGGCACCTGCGCAACGTCCTGCCATGGCGAATCCGCGCGCGGCACGTCCACGCATTGCGCATCCACCACGACCGCAGATCGCTGCGCCATCGCGACCGGCTCGACGGGTCGGTCCTGCCGCAGTGAGCGGGCGGCCGTTGCGGAGCCGGCAAGCCGAGTCGCCGACAACCAGGCGCGAGCCGCGTCTCCAGCAGCAGCGCCTGCAGAAGCGACAACAGGCGATCCAGGAGCGTCAGCGCACGAAACTTTCACGCCAGAGCGAAGACCGGCAAAGGCGCATCGATCGCCTGCAGCGGCGCGTGCAGGAATTGCAATCGAAGAAGCCGGAAGGGCGACGGGCCCGGCGCGCACGGGAGCGGCTGTTGCAGACTCAGACTCGCAGGCTTCGGGAGGAGCAGCGCCTGCAACAGCGAGATCGTGCGCGCCTGCAGGCGTTGGGACCGCGGCCTGGGGCTGAGCAATCCGCCGCCGCGACGCAGTCACGAGGGCGGTTTGCTGCACGCTTCCGCAACCTGGATGCGATGCAGGCGAACGCTGCGCTCGCGGACCGACGGCACCATTGGGCTCCGCGGGAAGCCTGGCGGCATCGCAAGCGCGCAGTATTCGTAGCCTGGCTCGGCCCGGTGTTCTGGCCGTATGCCTATTCCGACATCTTTGAATACACGTTCTGGCCTTATGCCTATGAGCCCGGCTATTGGGCCTACGCCTATGACGACTTCGTCGACACCGTATTTTGGGGCGCGGACGATCTCTATTCCACCTATTCCAGCTATCCGTCCGGCGGCAGGACGCCATCGCGCGAGCGCGACAAGCTGAGCGCACGGACGTTCCGGCAGTTGTGCGGGGACCCGCAACAGGGTGTGACGGCCTGGCCGATCGAGGAGATTGCGAAGGCGGTGAAGCCGACGCCCGAGCAGCGCGCCTTGCTCGATGACTTGAAGGCCGCGGCGGCAAATGCCGCCGACGCGTTCAAGCAATCCTGTAGCGAGACTTTTGCGCTGACACCGCCCGGCCGCTTGCGGTCAATGACGAACCGCGTCAGCGCCACGCTGGAGGCGGTCAGGATCTTGAAGCCCGCGCTCGAAAAATTCTATGCGTCGCTGTCCGACGAACAGCAGGCCAGGTTCAACGAACTTCGCTCGAATGTTGGCGGGCCCCCGCAACAGCAGGACGCCGGCGCTCCGCCGGAAAGCTGCGGCGATCCGAAGTCTGGCCTGACGCAGTTGCCAATCGAGCGGATCGAGGCCGTGGTGCGCCCGACGGGCGAGCAGAAGGAAGCGCTCGATCGTCTGGCCGCAGCAACGGCGGACGCGGTCAGGACTCTTCAGGCCGCCTGCCCTGACAACGTGCCGCTGACGCCGGTCGGCCGGCTGGAAGCCATGGAGAAGCGGCTCGAAGCCATGCTTGCTGCCGCCAACCGCGTGCAGCCGGTGCTCGACGAATTCTATGCCGGCCTGAGCGCCGAACAGAAGGCGCGTTTCAACACGATGCCGCGCGTGGCGGAGCAGTGATGAATCACACCACCGTCCTGTGCCGCTCGATGCAGGTGCGCAACACTTCGTCGAGCGGCCGCGCCCACCAGTCGTTGGAGAATATCTCGACCTCGGAATAGCCGGCGAAACCCTGCGCTTCGACGGCGGCGCGCACGCGCCTGATGTCGATGACGCCGTCGCCCATCATGCCGCGGTCGTTGAGCATGTCCCTGGTC
>JAHCKB010000178.1 GCA_026125985.1 Bradyrhizobium sp. | reverse complement strand
GCTGGCGGGCTTCTATATCCTCTATGTGATCGTTCGTGCGATGATCAATCCGGCACTTTGCCCGAAGTTGCCGGAACTCGATCGTCACGTCCCTTTCAGGGAAGTGGCCCAGGCGTTGCTGACCTCTTTCTTCCCGCTTGCTGTCCTGATTCTTTCCGTACTCGGCGCCATTCTTTTTGGTCTGGCGACTCCGTCGGAAGCTGCGGCGGTCGGGGCGGCTGGTTCGGTCCTCATAGCCGCCGGATATCGCTCGCTCACCTTCCAGCGATTGAAGGAAGCCGTTTATCTGACCGCCCGCACCTCGGCCATGGTCTGTTATTTGTTCATCGGATCGTGGACGTTCTCTTCGGTATTCTCGTATCTCGGCGGTCACGAGGTCATCGAACATTGGGTGCTGGCTGCGAACCTCAGTCCGACTGGCTTCCTCATCGTCGCCCAAGGGATCATTTTCCTGCTCGGCTGGCCGCTGGAATGGACCGAGATCATCATCATTTTCGTCCCGATTTTCCTGCCGCTGCTCAAGGCCTTCCAGATCGACCCGTTGTTGTTCGGCATTCTGGTCGCGCTCAATATCCAGACATCGTTCAATACGCCGCCGATGGCCATGGCAGCCTACTATCTCAAGGGCGTGGCCCCGGCGGGAGTGCGCCTGAACCAGATCTTCTCAGGCGCGCTGCCATTTGTGTTCATGGTGTTCCTGACGATGGTGCTGGTCTATGTTTTTCCTGATATCGCGCTCTGGCTGCCGCACAAGCTATATGGACGCTGATCGTTGGCTGAAAACGGACTGATAGCGCTGACGGCGATCGAGGCATCCGAAAAGATCGCCGGTGGTGAGATCTCATCGGAGGAATATACGTCGGCCTGTCTCGACCGTATTGCCGCAATCGACGATCAGGTCCACGCCTTCGTACACCTCGATCCGAAAGAGGCGCTCAACCAGGCGCGGGCGCTCGACGAGCACCGTCGCAACGGCTATGCGCTCGGCGCCCTGCACGGCATCCCGGTCGCCATCAAGGATATCTTCGATACCGCCGACTATAAGACCGAATGCGGTTCGCCGCTGCTCAAGGGCCGCCAGCCGATGCGGGACGCAACGGCGGTGTCGCGACTGCGTGCCGCCGGCGCGGTCATTATCGGAAAGACCGTTTCTACCGAGTTTGCGTATTTTCATCCGGGTCCAACGCGCAATCCGCGCGATCTCACGCGGACGCCGGGCGGCTCGTCGTCGGGCTCGGCGGCGGCGGTCGCCTCCGGAATGGTGCCCCTGGCGATCGGCTCGCAGACCAACGGATCGATGATCCGGCCGGCTTCCTATTGCGGCGTTTACGGCGTCAAGCCGACACACGGGCTGGTGTCCCGCGCCCGCAGCCTCACCCTGTCCCGCGCGCTCGACCATGTCGGCGTATTCGCGCGCTCGCTGGCCGATACTGCGCTCATCCTGGAAACGCTCGCCGGCTACGATGCCGACGACCCTGACACGCGCCCGCTGGCGGCGCCGGCATTTCTTGAAACGCTCGCCGGCGCGCCGCCGATGCCGCCGCAGTTCGCCTTCGTTCGCACGCCGGTCTGGGATCAAGCCGAGCCAGATACGCGCGCGACATTCGAGGCGTTGGCCGAGGAGTTGGGCGAGGCGGCAACGCCGATCGATCTGCCGCCATCCTTCACCAGGGCGTGGGAAGACCACCGCGTCATCATGGCGACGGATATGGCGCATAATCTGGGTGGCATCATCGCGCGCGGTCCGGACCGTGCCAGCCAGCAGGTTCGCGACTTCGTGGCGGAAGGAAAGGCCAACGCCGCGGTCCGCTATCTGGAGGCCCGCGACGCGGCGCGCAGCTATGCAGCCGGGCTCACCACATTGTTCGACCGCTATGACGCGATTCTGACGCCGGCCACCACCGGGGTCGCCCCGGTCGGTACTGCTACCGGCAATCCTGTATTCTGCTCGTTGTGGACGTTGACCGGACTTCCGACAGTGACGCTGCCGTTGCTGGCCGGGGAGGGCGGCATGCCGCTCGGCGTGCAACTTGTCGGCCCGGCCGGCGATGATGGTCGATTGTTGCGCTCGGCGAACTGGCTGATTGACCGATTGGCCGGGTGAGGGTGGCGTCAGCCAGTAGCGGGCGTCGCCGGCCCGTTACTCCTTCTCGCGCTTGAACAGCGGATGCCAGTCGTCCCACCAGAACGCCCACAGCATGAGGGCAAGGCCGATGAGGCATGCGATCCAGAGCGGCGTCGCGCTCAGCTTGGCGGCAATGATCACGATGTAGCCGATCATGATGATCGCGCCGATCAATGCCGCAATTGCGTCCGCCATTTCAGTCCTCCGGCAGCAACGTCTCGCAGGGAATTCGCCATGCTAACGGCGCACGTGCCCGGGCACCACCATTTTCTGTTGGTATGACCGGGTCCTTACCCGGAGATCGGCGGGCAAAAGCTCAGGATCCAAGAAGCCATTGGTTTACAGGTGTGTCCGACTTGCCGTGGAATTACCTGGTTGGTGCCCCTGGCCGGAATCGAACCAGCACTCCTTGCGGAACTCGATTTTGAGTCGAGCGCGTCTACCAGTTCCGCCACAGGGGCCTTCGGACACGGGCTCTTGTCGGGCCGGTGGCGCGAAGCCGGCGGAATATAGCGGCAGGCCCATGCCGGTCAACCCGCGCGGATGTGATAATGGCTTGCCTCGACAGCAAAAGCCGCGCGCGATACCAGAGGGCGAGGCCCGAAGGAGACCAGTGTGACACTTGCCACGGCCAATCCGTCACAGCGGGGCATTGCCGACAATCCCGTGTGCCTTGCCGCGCTGGCGATAGCTGTGATTGCTGCGGCGACGCTGGCGGGCGCATGGTTCTTCCAGCTCGTGCTCGACATCAGGCCGTGCCCGCTCTGCCTCGAACAGCGCTACGCCTATTACCTCGCAATGCCGCTGGCCGCCTTCCTGGCCTATTTCGCGGCTCAAGGCGCGCCGCGTCATGTGCTGATGGCGGGCTTTGCGATCCTGCTGGTTGCAACGCTAGCGAACACCTGGCTCGGCGGCTATCACGCCGGCGTCGAATGGCAGTTCTGGCCTGGGCCGACCGATTGCAGCGGACCGCTGGTCGATTTCGGGAAGGCCGGCAATCTGCTCGAGCAACTCGACAAGGTGAAGGTGGTTCGCTGCGACGAGGTGCAGTGGCGTTTCCTCGGCCTTTCGCTCGCCGGCTACAACGTATTGATCTCGCTTGCGATGGCCGCGATCGCATTGTTCGGCTTTGTCAGGGCGGCGAAGAAGGCCTGATCTTCTGAAGCGTGATCCTGTTGGAAAACCGGGTACCCGTTGTTCCCGGATCTAGTCGTCCACGTCTATCTGCGGTCGTCCGAACAGATGGATGATGCCGGGCGTCGTGATGCTGACGAAGACGAAGCGCGACAAATGGTGCGCGCCGACGAAGATCGGGTCGATGTGCAGCGTCAGCGCAAGCGCGAGCATCGCATCCATTGCACCCGGCGCGAACGCCACCACGATGTCGGAAAACCGCACATTGGTGGTCATGACCAGCACGGCGACGAAGATCGAGGACACGAGGATCGCGATTGCAAACGAGCCGAGCCCGGCGGCGATGTGACTGCGCAGGGTGGAGAGCCGGATCCGCGCAAAGCGGCTGCCGATCAGCGCGCCGATGCCTACGAGAGCAATGTTGCGCAGCCAGTTCGGCAGGCCGCCTTCGACCAGGCCTGTGCCGTGCAGCACGGCGGAGGCGAGCATCGCGCCAAACATCCAGCTCGCTGGAAATTTTGCGAGCCGCAGCAGTAGAGCCGTGGCGACTGCTGCTGCGGCCAGCGCGGTCAGTCCCCATGGCGAAGCGATTTCGGTCGGCAGGGCGGGCGGAGAGGCATGGGCGATGCCGGTGACGGCCAGCAGCAGCGGCAGCGCCGCGGTGAGGATGATCACGCGGATGGTCTGCACCACTGCGATCCCGGCGACGTCGGCGCCCTTCTCGACCGCGAGCAGGGTGATCTGCGAGAGCGCGCCGGGGCTTCCGGCCAGCAGCGCCGAAGTCGGATCCCAGCCGTGCATGCGCTGAAGATAGAAGCTCGAGCCGAAGGTGGAGAGAAACGTCGCCAGCGCCAGCAGCCCGATGGTGAGCGGATAGGCGCTCATGTGCTGGATCAATTGCCGCGACACGAGCGCACCCAGCGAGATGCCGAGCAGCACGAGCACGGTTTGGGTTATCGCCGGCGGCAGCGCCATCTTGCGTCCGGCCAGCGCCGCAGCACCGACCGACATCATGGCGCCGGAGATCAGCCCGCCCGGCAAATGGGCCCACAGGAACAGCATTCCTCCGGCGGTGCCGACGACGAGCGTCTCCAGCACGCGAAAAATCTCGGCGCGGTCGGGCAGGGCAGGAATCTTCGAAGCCGGGATCAGGGACACGCCGGCCTTATGGCAAATCGACCCGCCAGCGACAATTGCGCCAATGCGGTGCAGCATTGCGCCTTGCCTGCCCCCTCGAGTGAACAGGCAATGCAAGCCATCGTGCGGGGTCCGCAACCGCCGGCGCCTTTACAGGCCAGCGGCGGTTCGGAATGCCAACCGCCATGAGGTCCATAATACTGGCCGTCATATCCTGGACCCGTGTGGTGAGGCGTGCCGCCGTCGTTCGAGCCATTGGTCGTGCTATCGTCCGAGCCGTCGCCCAGCATGCCGGCGCCGACAGTGGAGGTGAGAGCAGTGAGCGCGAGCCGTGCGCACCCAAAATGCGGATGTTTTGAACGTGGCAGTTTCCAAATCCCACTTCGTATAAAATTCAACAAAATCCGAATAGAATTTTGGTATTTGACGAGTAATTCGTACCAATATCGTTATGTTCTAAAATGGTTCTTGATATGTTTCGTGTTTCAGCGGAAGTATGAACGGTGGATGAACAAGACTGCCCCGTTCGCGGATTATATTTTCGAGGCCGGAACGGGCGACGCGTTGCCGCACCCTTTGGTTGCGTTACGATGCAGTGCTCCAACAACGCCCCTCAGGGAGATCAGGGATGAACATTCACGCCAAACTCTTCTGCGCTGTCGCGCTCGCCGGCTTTGCCTATGCCGCCGCTTCGCCCGCGCAGGCGCTGACGTCGCAGGAATGCAGCGCCAAGTACCAGGCGGCCAAGGCCGCCGGCACGCTCAACGGCCAGAAGTGGAACGACTTCCGCAAGGCCCAGTGCGGTGCCGATGCTGCGCCCGCGTCCACTCAGACGGCGGCCGCGCCGGCTGCATCCAAAGACACGAAGAAGGAAGCCGCGCCTGCGGGTCCTGCCGTGTTCCCGAGCAAGGTCGATCCGAAATATTCAAAGGAGAGCGAAAGCAAGGCGCGGCTGCACACCTGCGTCGACCAGTACAACGCCAACAAGGCGAGCAACGCCAATGGCGGCCTGAAATGGATCCAGAAGGGCGGCGGCTACTACAGCGAATGCAACAAGCGTCTGAAGGGCGCGGCGTAGCGCTTTCGCAACGAGACGCGGCCGGCCTTGCGCCGGCCGCGTTTCATGTTTCGTCTTCCACCAGCTTGCCGGCCGACTTGGCCACCAGTTGCGCGCGACGCCGCGGGCCCCGCTCCAGGAACAGGAGGCTCTGCCCGAAGATGAAGCTGTAGAACAGGAAGGCCTGTGCGTCGGCTTCCTCTGCCGGAAGACCGGTGGCGCGATAGAGCTGGCCTACGTTCTTCAGCCGCGCGGCGTCGACACTGGCGGCCGCTGCTGCCGCCCGCTCATCGGTACGCGCCCATTGCCGGATCGCAAGCTCGATCGCCATCGCGTCGGTATTCATTCTCTCCGAGTAGAGCTTGATGAGCGCGCGCAGCCGCTCGCGCGCGGTAATGCCGTCGAGGCTGGTCTGCGCCTCGATCGCGGCGATGCGCCCCGTGCTCCAGCTTGCAAGCATTGCGTCCAGCAGCGCGGCGCGATCGCGAAACCGTCGGTAGAACCCGCCCTTGGTGACGCCGAGATTCTTCGCCAGCACCTCCACGCGCACGCCTTCGGGGCCGGAGCGCGCCAGCTCGGCGAATCCAGCCTCGATCCAGACCTCGGCCCGGGCGTCGTTTGGGATGGCAATGGTCAAGCGGCCGCTCTCCCGGTTGTGATACGGTGCCGTATTGCTAACCCGATGGCCTCCTGATACGCTACCGTATCAACAATCGAAAGCAGGATAATTTCGATGGAGGAAGCCACCTATCGCGGCACGGTCTATCCGTGGCAGTGTGATCACGTCGGGCACATGAACATCATGTGGTATGTCGGCAAGTTCGACGAGGCGAACTGGAACATGTTCGCGAGGCTGGGCCTGACACCGAGCTATCTCCGGCAATCCGGCCGCGGCATGGCCGGCGTGCAGCAGAACATCACCTACAAGCGCGAGTTGTTTGCCGGCGACATCGTCGATGTCCGGAGCAGGTTGCTCGAACTGCGCGAAAAATCGATCCGCTTCGTGCATGAAATGCGCAACGCGGAGACCGGCGAGCTCGCGGCGACCTGCGAGATCACGGCTGTGCATCTCGACCGCCAGGCGCATAAATCCATGCCGTTCGAGGACGCAATCCGCGAAGTTGCGGCGCGGCAATTGGCAGCCGAGCCGGCGACGGTGTGAGGCCGACCATGCCGCGCTTCGAAGCCAGAAATCCGAGTTTCCGTCGCGTGGCTGTCGACACGTTCAGCCGTCAACAGGCGATGCGTACGCTCGGCTTCACCATTGCCCGAATGGAGCCAGGCGAAGTCGATCTCGCGATGGACTATTCGGCGGCGCTGACGCAGCAGAACGGGTTCGTGCATGCCGGCGTCATTACCGCCGGCCTCGACACCGCCTGCGGAATTGCGGCCTTCACGCTGATGCCGGAAGGGTCCGACATTCTGACCGTCGAGTTCAAGACCAACCTGCTTGCGCCCGCCAGCGGCCAGCGTTTCATTTTCCGCGCCGAGGTCATCAAGCCGGGCCGAACGCTGACCATCAGCGAGGGACGCGCCTATGCGATACGCGACGGCGGCGAGCACCTGATAGCGACCATGACCGGCACCTTGATGGCGATGGCTCGCCGCGAGCCGGCGAGCAAGTCCGGACAGACCCTGTCCCCGGCCTGACCGTCCGCCGGGGGCCGGCGAGCAGATTGCCGCCCCAATCGCTGCTGCAGCGCAGCCTTGTGCCACGGCCATGGCGGCGCCTGGAAAATTCTTCTAGGGTCGGCTCGTGCACGCGAGTCTCCCATCTTGATCATCTCCATTACGCAAGGCGCGCTCGGCCTCGCCTCGGGCGCGCTGGTTGGCTTTTCGCTGGGCCTGATCGGTGGCGGCGGCTCGATCCTGGCGGTTCCGCTGATGGTCTATGTCGTGGGCGTGTCCGAGCCGCATGTCGCGATCGGCACCAGCGCGATTGCGGTGGCGGCGAACGCGGCGATCAACCTGTCCAACCACGCGCGCGGCGGCACGGTGGTGTGGTCTTGCGCGCTGCCGTTTGCCGCGGCCGGCATCATCGGTGCTTCCGTCGGGTCGACCCTCGGCAAGATGGTCGACGGCCAGAAGCTGCTGGCGTTGTTTGCGCTGGTCATGCTGGTCATCGCCGCGTTGATGCTGAAGAACCGCGCGCGGGTCGGGGTGCCGGACGTGACGATGAACAGGTCCAACCTCCCCGCCATTCTCGGCCTTGGGCTCGCCACGGGCACGGTATCAGGCTTCTTTGGCATCGGCGGCGGCTTCCTGATCGTGCCCGCGCTGATGCTTGCCACGAGCATGCCGATCCTGAACGCGGTCAGTTCCTCTCTGGTGGCGGTGACCGCCTTCGGTCTGACCACGGCGGCCAATTATGCCTGGTCGGGGCTGGTGTCCTGGGGGTTGGCAGCCCTGTTCGTGGCGGGCGGCATCGTCGGCGGGCTGATCGGGACAAGGTCGGCAAAGTCGCTGTCAGAGCGGCGCGGCGCGTTAAATATCGTCTTTGCCATCGTCATTATCGCGGTGGCGATCTATATGCTCCTGCGTAACTTGTCCTCATTCTGAAACGAACAGGTCGGGAAGACCGGCCGCGAGACCGAACATGACCGATTTGAACGACAGGACCGGGGCAAGCCCGGCACCCACCCGCCGCCGGGCGCTTGGCCTGCTGGGAGCGACGGCCGCGGCACTTGGTCTCGCGCCAGATTCGGCGCTTGCCCATGATGGCGATGACAACGTGCTGACCGAGGCGCTGGTGCTTCGCGATCCCGACGTGCCTGTGATCGGCAACCCCGACGGCGATATCAGCATCGTCGAGTGGTACGATTATAATTGTCCCTATTGCCGCCGCGTCGCGCCCGAGCTGCGCCAGGTGGTGGAAGACGACGGCAAGGTCCGCCTTGTGCTGAAAGACTGGCCGATCCTTGGCGAGGTCTCGAAGCTGGCGGCGCGGCTGACGCTGGCAGCCAGATATCAGGAGAAATTCCTGCCGGCGCATGAAGCGCTGATCGGTGTCGCCTCGCGATTGACCGAGCCGCGCGTGCGCGAGCTGATTGCCGGCGCCGGCGTCGACATGGATCGTCTGAACAAGGATCTTGAGGCCCACGCCAAGTCGATCGACGCAGTGCTGGCGCGCAACAACGCCCAGGCGCGCGCCTTCGAGTTTCGCGGCACGCCGTCCTTCATCGTCGGCAAGTATCGTGTGCCGGGCGTGATAAGCATGAAGCAGTTCGAACAGGCCATCGCCGACGCCCGCAACGCAAAGATGGGCCGCTGAGGGCCTTTGAAGGCAAAGACGCTCCCGTTTCCACGGGAGCGCCTCATCCTGTGAAGACGTAGCCTGCGCAGGCGTGGGGGAGGTTACTTCGCCGCAATCCTGACCCACTCCTCGTGGGCGCGCGTCTTCAACAGCTTCCAGTTCTCCGCCGCCACGTCCCAGTTCACGATGGTACGGTTTGACTGTGCCACTTCTCCGCTCGCGACGGTCGATGTCTGCATGGAATCGTGGACATAAACACCAAGTACCAGCAGCAGCGCGCCCAGGATCATTCCGAAAAGGGTCCGCATGAAAGTCCTCCTGTCGTCGACACAACGTGGAGGCCGTCTGATGGTTCCTGTTTGCGATCAAAGAAGGGTGATTTTACGATCAGGCGGCGTTTATTTGCCGTTCATCCAGTCCAGCATCGCCACATTCATCTCGCGTGGATAGGTGTGGCTGAGATCGTCGATCTCGCGATAGATCACCCTGGCTCCGGCCGCCGACAGGGCCTGCTGCGTCTGGCGCGCCACCTGCACCGGAAACATCCAGTCGAGCTTGCCGTGCACGATGTGGACAGGCAGTCCCCGCAGTCGCTGCGCGTCCGCCATTTGCGCCATCAATGGATGAAAAGTTGCTGACACCGGCGCCAGATGCGTGAACGGCGAGGCCGCATCCAGCCCGCTGACGTAACAGAATGTTCCGCCGTCGCTCATCCCGGTCATCAGCATGCGTGCGGGATCGACATTCCAGCGACTGCGAACCTCTTCGAGAATGCGCCAGAGATTGGGCGAGTCGGAGTCCTCGCCCATCAATGCCCAGGTCTGGCCGGTCGC
>JAHCKB010000177.1 GCA_026125985.1 Bradyrhizobium sp. | reverse complement strand
CGCGGTGCCGGAAATCCGCTGTGATCTGCTTGCTGGCGTCGAACCAGCTATGGATCGCCAGATAGTCGTTGACTGCCCCGCCCCACTTCTTCACCGAAGAGAGCGAATGATGATAGGGATGTGCCATCGCTGCCTCCTTCAGAACAGATGCTGGGTGTATTTGGAGGTTTCGATCCGCTCATTGAACTTGAGCGTGATCGTTCGCTCGGCGACGTCGAAGAGGAAGTCGCCGTAGGCGCCCTGGTTATCCTGCCATCCGGAGTAGGTCTGCTGGAGGAGATCGTAGACGAGCTTCTCGATCGCGTCCTTCACCGATAGGATTTGGCGAGTGACTATCTGCCTGCCCCATTCGACCCGCGCAATCTCGACGTTGATGCTCCGGAGATCCGTATCACCGCCTTCTCCGTCGGCGACAGCGCCGTCGATCTGTCCCTCGTCGGCATAGCCGTTGAATGCAACCTCCACGGTGTCGATGCGCGCACCGGCGAGTACGTCGAAAAACGCTGCCTTGTTGTCCGAGAGAGTGGACTTGCAAAGTCTGACAAATTCCTGGTCTCGCGCGAGCCAGGAAGCGGAATCGAAACCCGATCCGGGTGTTGAGGTATCGTCGGCCATGATGATTCTCCCAAGACGATGAAGCCCGGCGCAAGCGCCGAGCTGAACGATGAGGTGCGTGTGATGAAGAGCTGCGGGGCAGCGGCATGCCGCCCAGCAGCGATTGGCTTATTCGGCTGCGACGGGCTGTGGCTGCTCGCTCTCGTCGCCATCGCTCGATTGCTCCTCGTCGGCGGAGAGGAATTCGGGGAGCGGCCCGGCTGCAGAGTCGGAATTGTCCGAAGGCGAAGACACAGCGGCCAGGCGCAGCGGCTCGGGGAGCCAACCGGCCCCCTCGAGCAAGCGCTCGGCTTCCTTCGCCATCTCCGACTTCTTGAGATGATCGATGAGCTGTGCCGAGGATTCGCCCCTTGCCTCACGGACGGCTTCGAGAATCCGGATCTTGGTCACCCTGCCGAGGTAGTTGTCGACCGTCGGCCGCCATCCGGCCTCCGCCATGTCGAGATTGACAGCCCGTGCCAGGCGGTCCGCCTGATCGAGACGGCGCCGCAGGCCATGGGCGGTCACGCCAGAACCGCCAAAGCGATCGACCTTCTCGGACAGCGCATTGACGCCGCCGGAAGCGCAGTGGGCGAGCAGGGCCAGCCGGCTGGCGTCGTCAAGCGCGATGAGCCAATCCCACAACGCCTGCTCATCGGTCGGCATGTCGGCCTTCCAGGCCTCGTGCCGGTCCGCGATCGATCGTGCTGAGGCGCTCTCCTTCAGATCGGGTGCCTGTGCGGGCAGCTGAATGTGGCGAACACCGGCTTCGAGACACCCAGGAGTATACGTCTGGTAGAAGGCATCTACACAGAACTTGTGGAGAAGCATGGTCATCGCGACCTGCGGATGGGAAGCGACCGCATCGCGCAGCGCCAGCGTGCGGTGCGCGGTAAGCTCCATGACGAGGCGGTCGGGTAACGGCCGAACTGCATCGTCGTCCTCCTCCTCATCCGGATTCGCCTGCCCGCTGACCGTGATCGTGGCGCGCTGGGCCAGTGGTGCGTCCTGGTCACCACCATCAGCGTCAGGCGCTGCCGTGCCGGCGTCGGGATCGGGCTCCGCGGTCGCCGCGACGAATGCGGTCTCGTCCTCGCGGCGGACGTAGCCGCGCTCGACATGCAGCGCGCCCTCGGCATCGATGCTGACAAAGGAGCCGGCGTGGACGATCTCGGCCGGCTTAAAGATATCCGGCCGGTTCTCGAAAGCTTCGAGCGCCTCCTCGAGCTCGCCGAGCCGCGCATCCACCTCGTCGGGCAGTTCGTCGGCGTCCTCATATTTCTCCTGAAGCGCATTGTATTCGGCCTGGAGCGCCTCGGCGCTTGTCTGCGCCTCGGCGGTGAGATCGGCCGGTTCGCCTTCGAGCCGGCGGAGCCCATGATCGTGAGCGTAAGGGAAGCTCGGGGCGACCTCGATCCACTTCCAACCTTCGGCTGCGATCGTCTCGGCTTCCGTCCGCAGCTTTTCGGCCACGAGACGCTCGAGCAAAGCGACGTCCTCGAGCCAGCCGCCGCCGTCTTCCTCGAAGAGATCGCGCAGGATGTTGCCGCCGGCCGCCTCGTAGGCCGCGAGACCGACAAACCGCGCGCGCTTGTCGGAGGCCCGAACCGCGCGCTCGGTCAGAAGGCGCCTGATCTGATACGGCTCGTCATAGCCCGACTTGTTGATGTTCTCCCAAACCTGCTCCTGCCGAGCGTGATCAGCCGTGACGGAGAACGCCATCAACTGCTCGAGCGACATGCCGTCGTCGGCATACACGTCGAGGAGTTTTGGGGAAACCGCCGCAAGCCGGAGCCGCTGCTTCACGACACCGACGGATACGAAGAAGATGGCCGCGATTTCCTCCTCGGATTTCCGTTGCTCCCGCAGGGTCTGGAATGCTCGAAACTGGTCGAGAGGATGAAGCGCGACACGATGCACGTTTTCGGCAAGCGAGTCCTCTTCCGCCGAAATCTCACCGCCGGCATCAGCGACGATGCAGGGGATCGGCGCGGTCTTCGCGAGACGCTTCTGCTTGATCAGGAGCTCAAGCGCGCGATAGCGGCGACCGCCGGCTGGCACCTCGAACATGTCGGTCTCCTGGCCGTCGGCATCGAGGACTGGCCGGACATTCAGGCTTTGCAGGAGGGACCGACGTGCGATGTCTTCGGCAAGATCTTCGATCGAGATACCCGCCTTGATGCGGCGGACATTGGATTGGGACAGCACGAGTTTGTTGAAGGGAATGTCGCGCGACAGCGACAGCTTGATCTTCTGAACGGCTTTTGCCATGTCAGTTTCTCCAGAACGGCCGGCCGAAAGCCTCTCTCTCGGCCTCCAAGCCGTTCACGGAGCGAAGCGCCGCCCTCTTGCTCTCAGAGGACGGCGCCACGAAGGAGACGAAACGGAAAAACGCGGAAGAAGCAAAGCCGAGGACACGGGAAGTTCGCATGCCCGGCTTCGTGGTAATCAGGCGACGCGATCCAAGAGCTTCTTCGCCTTCGTCTCCATGTCCAGGCGTGCGTCTTGGTGAGACTTGTCGCGGGCGACGGCGGTGATGCCCTGCACGAAATCGAAGATGCTTTCAGGCGGGCGGCCTTCCTCCGCCAGCACTGCATCGATCACCTTGCCTGTCTCGGCCTTCGAGAAGCCGCGGCGACGCAGGAACTCGGTGCGATCGTCGTCGTTACGCGCCACGATTCGCTCGCGGGCGGCTTTGATGCCATTGACGAAGGGCATGGGTGAGGAGTTGGCGAAGTTCAGCAGCGCCGGGGCCGCTTCATGGGCGAAACGATTTGCGGCGTATTTGGAGTGGCGAATAGTGATCTCCTCGAAGTCTTCCACGCCCCACAGATTGCGGTTTTGGCAGACTGCACGGAGATAGAAGCTCGCCATGCCGAGTGTCTTCGCCCCAACCTCCGAGTTCCAGCAATAGAAGCCTCGGAAGTAGAGGTCGGGCGAGCAGTCCCTGAGACGGCCAGCTTCGATCGGATTGAGGTCATCGACCAGAAACAGGAAGACGTCCCTGTCGGAAGCATACAGCGTCGTCGTGTCCTTGGAAATGTCGACACGGGGATTGTAGGTCCCGGTCGACCAGTCGAGCACACCCGGCACTTTCCACCGCGTATCGCCCGTGCCATTGCCGGCGATGCGCTGCACGGCCTCAACTAACTCGTGGTCGAAAATTCTGCCGTAGTCTGGGCTCGTGACGGCGCGAAGCTCAACGCGGCTATCTTCGGTCTCGAGCGTTTTGATCTGTTCGACGCGATTGGCGGTCAGGCCAAATTGCAGGTTGATGCCTGCGAGTGCCGCAGGAAGATGCCGCAGGTAAGCGGCCGGCGCGCCAACCTGGCTTGCAAGCTGGCCGAAGCTCCAGTGGGTCGGCGCGACTGGCCTGTCCGAGCCCGGCAGCATCAGGGCCAAGCGCTCGGGGTCCTCGCGGCTTGCTTCCACATGGATGAGCGCGCTTTCCACCACGCGCGTCCGGCTGCGGTCCGTGCGATCACGCACCGTCCGGGCCAGTTCGTTGAGAGACAGATAACGCTGATCCGCCGGACGGGAAAACCACTCAGAGGACACCCGACCGACGCGCTCGCCGCGACTTACGTCCACTCTGTAACCGCCGCTGGCGTCGCGGCGGGCATCAAGAACCTGCGTATTCATGGGAGCAATCTCCATGACGGGCGCCGGAAGACTCTCCTCCGGCCCTGAACCCGTCACGGTCAGCGCCACCCCACTCTTCCTCTCCTGCATCGTCTATCGCCGACGCCGACGAAAATTCCGCTCCCGCCGCATCTTCCGTCAGGGATGGAAGCCCGAAGGGTGAAAACCCGGCTCAAGCCGGGGTTTCAGCGCCAGCCGACAGCCCGGTCCCGCAGGGAGACGGCAAACCACTGGGCTGCCGCTCATAATGGTCTGGTTGCAGGTTCATGTTCGGCCGGGCCAACACCAATCACCCAATCAGGGGTTTTTCTTGCTCTTGACGGCTCCGCAGACAGTCTACCACGCATTACGTTCTAGCCCCCGGAGAGTCTCTTCGGCCGAAGCGCAGCGAAGGCAAGAGAGAACGCAGCCGACGAAGGGGCAGTGATAGCGACGCGGGCATGAAATGCCCGCGGGCACCGAGGCGACTGCAGTCGCGAGACCGGTTAAAAAGGCACCCGCGTTCGGGGCAGTGATAGCGGTGCCGGCATGCAATGCCGGCAGCCCCTAACGCGAGAGCCTCCGGCGAGCGACACCGTATCGCGCAAGGGATCGAAGCCGGACGGCCGAGACGCGTCAGCGGCTCGGTTCACGAGAGCCCGGTCCGCGGCTAGCGGATGCGCACAAGCAGAAGAATCCGCTTACACTTGAGTCAGAGGATCTGGATTTCCTCGCGCGCATTGGTCTGCGCGTCATAGATCCTGATCTGAAGCATGGGAAAACGCTTCTTGAGTTCTTCTCCACCTGCCCTTGCGCCATCCTTGGTTGCAAATTCGGCTTTCAGTCGGCCATCCACTTCGAGCGCGTAACCAGAGGCCGGCAGTTCACGATTGGTTGCAACCATTTCATTCCCATTGTGCAGTGAGGCGGTTGGGACCGATGGATTAACGTGAGTCGCCCAAACCACGCTAGAGCCACCTGCGCGACTGTGTGCGACAGGCCACCGCACGTTGTGGATTGGCGCCTCGCATTGGAGTTCGTCATGGATGAGCACTTGCGTCGTCCGAACAGGCGGACGGATTTCCGTTCGCGCGGATGCAGGCACGATAGAGCCACGGTTCGACATAGCTGCCCTTCCAGATACCTCGACCGGCGCGCTCGGCATCGCGCTGAGCCCCGGTGTATCTGCCTCTCGAGTATTGTCGCCAGTCCAGAGCAAGCCCATTGCGCACGAGCCATTCGCCGAGATCGACGCCCTCGACAGAACAAGTCGCAACGGTGCGGCCATAGGAGTCGACGCTGAGCGGGATGCAGTCGACGGGGCGCCGCGCAATGTAAGCACTCAGATCGTTTGCCGCCTGGCCACCACAGCGATATTGAAGGCTGTCCTCGCCGCGGCACAGTTGGCTGCTCTCCGGCGCGTCGATGCCCCATAGCCGGATGTGTATCCCATGAATTTCCAGCGTGTCGCCATCAATAACGCTGGCCTGGCCGACAACATTATCGGCCAGAGCTCCGCTCGATAACAGCAGGAGCATCGATACAAGGGCTCGGAGTTTGCTCACAACGTTGACTACCATTGATTACCGCAGATCGCGGGGATTGGATTTCGGCCAGCTCTCAAGCGGCTTCAGTGCCGGCAGATTCGCTGGCCGCTCGGGATAATGAAACTCGGTGCCGCGCAACCAGCGGCCCTGAAAGCTATCCCAGAACAGGATCGCATCCATCTGCCAGGTGAACTCATAAACTCTCCAAACACCGTCGCTCTCTATGACTTCACCCGTCGCGTTGAAGGGCAGGCTGTTGAGCTTGCAGAGAGCGTAGATCTCATCCCAGTGCTCGCGGATATAGCGGTCCTCGAGCGCTACGTGATAGGGCCGGTCGGCCCGCCAGCGCAGCCCGCCTCCGCGCGGATAAAAGCCTTGGCGGGGCATCAGAAATTCGGGAATGCGCGCGATCGCCTTGCCGATCCGGCGCGCCTCATCCGAGGAGAGCTTGCTGGCGCCAAAACTGTAGCGCTGTGCGTCATCGCGGCAATAAAGCCACGCGAGGGTCACGCCATTGGCGTCCTTAACGACGTAGCACTCGGAATTTTCCCGGACCAAGGTCCAGGGAGGCCTGAAACGACGGCTTGACTCCATGAGAACAAAATAAGAACATGACCCGTCGACGGTCAACCTGGAACGGGCCATGTCCTCGGTCTTTCAGCCGAACGAACAGGACGATGGACTCGAAGCGGCCGTCGGCCAGGCGATCGCCGTTTGCGACGGCGATCAGCGTGCGACTGTTCGCGCGCTGATCGTCGCTAACAACCTTTTGGAGTCAGAGATAGCGGAGTTGAAGAAGGCGGTATCGCACGCCTACACGCGCGGGCGCTTTCGGACCTACACGGGATAGACGCTGGAGGTGGTGAGGTATCGATGAAGCACCAGGACAAGCTTTCCTTCATCACGGATGACCAGGCCGAGCAGATGGGAGCCGACATGGCGATCCAGTTCATGCTCGCGACGCTATTTCAGATCGTGTCGGAGATGGCTGATGAGCCGCGCGGCTTTCGTACGGATGTTCATAGGGAACTTACCGACCTCATGGCAGCCTATAAGCTGCCACCAATGCCAGAGGATGCTGAGCGAAAGGTTCGAGCCGCCGCTGGCAAAATTCTCGGCGGCATCATGATGCGCTCATTTGAACAAGACGGGGTGAGGAAGGCATCGTGACGGCCGGGAATACAGACCAACGGTTTTCAGATGCGTGGCGTGCCCCGTCCGGTCGAGGTCGTTGCCCATGATCGTCGAGAGCGAACGCTGAAATGTGCAATCTGTATTCGATCACGACGAACCAGGCGGCGATTGCTGGCTTGTTCAGACGCATGAACCGGTACGTCGGCAACCTGCCGCCCATGCCCGGTGTCTTTCCGGATTATCCGGCACCGGTGATCCGCAACATCGGTGATGCTGAAGAGATGATCCTGATGCGCTGGGGCATGCCGCCGCCGCCGAGGAACAGTGGTCCGCCAGTAACCAATATTCGCAACACGTCCTCTCCGCACTGGCGCGGTTGGCTGAAGCCGGAGAACCGCTGTCTGGTGCCCGCGAACAGCTTTGCTGAATATGCTCCGGAGGCGAATCCTGAGACCAGGAAGAAGGACGTCGTCTGGTTTGCGCTCGACGACAGTCGTCCGCTGTTCTGCTTTGCCGGCATTTGGACCGAGTTCAAGGGAGAGCGCGGCACGAAGTCGAAGCCGATTCCTGGACCTCATCTCGTTTATGGTTTCCTGACGACGTCACCGAACGCCATCGTCGCGCCGATCCATCCGAAGGCAATGCCAGTGATCCTGACGACCGAGGAAGAACGCGACGTCTGGCTACGCGGTCCGTGGGACGAGGCGAAGGCGCTGCAGCGTCCACTGCCCGATAACGAGCTGCAGATCGTCATGCGCGGAGCCGACAAGGAAGACAAGGCGGCGGCATAGGCCCGTCTGCCTGGAGCGCCGGAACCACGAAGGAACTGAAGGACGTCCTGAGGCCGAAGCGCAGATCATCTCATTGCGATTTGAGTGAGAATCATCGAGCGTGCAGAACTAACAGGGGGACAATCGTGCTCGCGCCCGCGGCCGCATCATATCTTGAGACGCTCAACGCGGAACAGCGTCGAGCCGTCGAGCACGGGGTCACCGCCGACGGTCATGTCGGAGCTCCCCTTCTGGTCATCGCCGGCGCCGGGTCCGGCAAGACGAATACCCTTGCCCATCGTGTTGCCCACCTCATCGTCAGCGGCGCTGACCCGCGCCGGATCTTGCTGATGACCTTCTCGCGGCGCGCTGCGTCCGAGATGTCGAAGCGCGTCGAGCGGATCGCTCGTAAGGTCCTTGGCACTGATGCTGGGATCATGACCGACGCGCTCAGTTGGGCTGGCACCTTCCATGGTATTGGTGCAAGACTGCTTCGTGAGTATGCCGACCAGATCGGCCTCAATCCCGCCTTCACCATTCACGACCGCGAGGACTCGGCAGACCTGATGAATCTGGTCCGGCACGAGCGCGGGTTCTCCAAGACCGAAAGCCGTTTTCCCGCCAAGGGCACCTGCCTTTCGATCTACTCCCGATGCGTCAACGCCGAGACCCAGCTTGAAGAGGTGCTCGGAGCGTCATACCCGTGGTGCTCGGGCTGGGCTGCCGAGCTCAAAGATCTCTTTGCGGCCTACGTCGAGGCCAAGCAGAAGCAGAACGTCCTCGATTACGATGACCTTCTTCTGTACTGGGCGCAGATGATGAACGACGCCGCCATCGCCGACGATGTCGCTGACCGCTTCGATCACGTGCTCGTCGACGAATACCAGGACACCAATCGCCTGCAGTCGTCAGTTCTGCTTGCGTTGAAGCCCGGAGGGCGCGGCCTCACGGTGGTGGGCGACGATGCGCAATCGATCTATTCCTTCCGGGCCGCCACGATCCGCAATATTCTGGATTTTCCCGAACAATTCAGTCCGAGAGCGGAGCTCGTCACCCTCGACCGCAACTATCGTTCGACGCAGCCGATCCTTTCGGCGGCAAACGGCGTCATTGATCTCGCCAAGGAGCGCTTCACGAAGAACCTATGGACGGAGCGCGCGTCATCCGCAAAACCTCGCCTGGTCGCCGTGCGCGACGAGGCGGACCAGGCGCGCTACATCGTTGAACGCATTCTCGAAAACCGCGAGGAAGGGGCGCTTCTCAAACAACAGGCGGTGCTCTTCCGCACCTCCTCGCACAGCGGGCCGCTGGAGGTCGAACTCACCCGTCGCAACATCCCGTTCGTGAAGTTCGGCGGTCTGAAGTTTCTCGACGCGGCGCACGTCAAGGACCTGCTCGCACTGCTGCGGTTCGTCGAGAATCCCCGCGATAGGGTCGCTGGGTTCCGCGTGTTGCACCTGTTGCCGGGTATCGGTCCTGCTTCCGCGCAGCGCATCCTCGATCAGACGGCAGAGGCCACCGACCCGCTCGGCGCGCTCTGTACCCTTCCCTCCCCGCCTCGCGCTGGCGACGGTTGGGCCAATTTCGTCGAAACCATCGGAAACCTTCGATATTCGGAATGGCCATCGGGCATGGAGCGTGCCCGCCTCTGGTACGAACCACATCTCGACCGTATCCACGAAGACGCCGAAGTCCGTCGCGCCGACCTCGTTCAACTTGAACAGATAGCCGGCGGATACCTTTCGCGCGAACGCTTCCTCACCGAACTCACCCTGGATCCGCCGGATGCGACGAGCGACCAGGCCGGCGTGCCGTTTTTAGACGAGGACTATCTCATCCTGTCGACCATCCACTCGGCAAAAGGCCAGGAATGGAAGTCGGTGTACGTCCTCAACGTGGTCGACGGCTGCATGCCATCCGAC
>JAHCKB010000176.1 GCA_026125985.1 Bradyrhizobium sp. | reverse complement strand
CACCAAGCTGTCGGAATGGACGGCGTCGCAGTTCGACACTTCGCTGAACTGGAAGGACATCGACTGGATCCGCAGCATCTGGCCGGGCAAGCTGATCCTCAAGGGCATCCTCGACGTCGAGGATGCGGAGATTGCGGCCAAGACCGGCGCGCAGGCGATCGTGGTCTCCAACCACGGTGGACGCCAGCTCGACGGTGCGCCGTCCTCGATCGAGGTGCTGCCGGAAATCGTCGACGCCGTCGGCTCGCAGACCGAGATCATGTTCGACGGCGGCATCCGCACCGGCATGGACGTGATGCGCGCGCTCGCGCTCGGCGCCAAGTCCTGCATGATCGGCCGCGCCTACGCCTACGGACTGGGCGCCGCCGGGCAGGAGGGTGTGGCGAAAGCGATCGACCTGCTGGCCAAGGAACTCACCACGACGATGGGGCTCTGCGGCGTCAACAAGATTTCCGAGATCGACGATCACGTAATTGCGACGTAGGTCGTCACGGCAGGATCGCTCCACGATCCTCGCAACGACGGGGATGCATACGGTTGTATTTCCAACCCGTTGGCCCGCTCTTGAAGCAAAGGCACGGGGAAAGCAGGGCACCCGCGGCCTGAAGAAGAAACGCCGGGGCCTCGAAACGCGGGGCCCGGCATCAATCGAGCCGCTTCTCCGAGCTGACGAACTGCTCTTCGAATCCAAAAGAGCGATACGTTGACCGCGCCTGGGCATTGCCGGCCAGCGACGCTACCCGGAGCCAGCGAGCGCCGGCTGCTCGGGCACGCCGCTCGCATTCAGCGAGCATGGCCTTGCCGATACCCTGTCCTCGTCGAACCGATGTAACCGCCAGATCGCCTACACGCGCAAATGTGAAAGGTATCTCGTCGATCTCGTCGCAAACAGCCCGCGTGAAGATCGTCGCATAGGCGATCACGGTGCCCTCCATCTCGCCGATCAATATTTCACCAGCTTCATCGGCACATTGCTTCAGGAGCGCATCGACGTACCAGGCATGAATTTCGGCTGGCTGCTTCATACGGTCATAGAACTGTCGCTCGTGCGCCTGCAACTCGCGAACGAGCGCCATGAGCGCTTCCGCGTCGGCCGGCAGGAAGGTGCGAATGGTGAGGAAGGTTTGCATGGCGAAAAGAATATCCCGCCTGCAACGGAGCCGCCATGCCTCAACACCCTCAAAGCAAACTTGCCGACGAACGCGAGATACCCGTCCACACTGCTCCCGCGTCACCGGCAACCACCGGCCGCCGGCGCCGTGTTCGAAGCCACTCGGCGCCGACAGCCTTGATCTCGAGAATCTCCCTACTGTGCGAACCGACGCGTGATCGGCAAGCGATTGCCCTATCCGGGCGATCGTCCTAACCTGCAATGAAAATCGGGACGGAAACAGCAATGGCGCGCATCACGACAACCGAGAGCGGACTCTACCGCATCCCCCTCCCCGTCACGCTTTCCGACAGCACGCATGGCGAGATCACGGCGTTCGAGCTCATCACCTGCCGCGTTCGCGACGCCGACGGCGCCGAGGGTGTTGGCTACACCTATACGGTCGGCCGCAATGGCGGGGCGATCGCCGATATTCTGCAAAAGGAAATCCCCGGTCTGGTCGAGGGCCGGGAGGCCGACGACACCGAAGCGATCTGGCATCACGTCTGGTGGGGCCTGCACTACGGCGGACGCGGCGGCGCGGCCGTGCTGGCATTGTCGGCGCTCGACATCGCGCTATGGGACCTGAAGGCGAGGCGCGCCAGGCTGCCGCTGTTCCGCCTGCTCGGCGGCTTCGATGCCCGCGTGCCCTGCTATGCCGGCGGCATCGACCTTGACCTTTCGGCCGAGGCACTTCTGAAACAAACCGACGACAATCTCGCCAGGGGCTTCCGCGCCATCAAGATGAAGGTGGGCCGGCCGGACCTCGCCTCCGACGTGGCCAAGGTGCGTGCGATGCGACAGCATCTCGGCGAAGGCTTTCCGCTGATGGCGGACGCCAACATGAAATGGACGGTGGAGGAAGCCATCCGCGCCGCCCGCGCCCTGCTGCCGTTCGACCTCACCTGGCTGGAGGAGCCGATCATCCCCGACGACGTGGCCGGCCACGCCCGCATCCTCGCGGCCGGCGGCGTGCCGATTGCGGCCGGCGAAAACCTGCGCACACTCTGGGAGTTCAAGAACTACATCGCCGCAGGCGCGGTGTCCTATCCCGAACCCGACGTCACCAATTGCGGCGGCGTCACCGCTTTCATGAAGATCGCGCGGCTCGCGGAAGCCTTCAATCTTCCCGTCACCAGCCACGGCGCGCACGACATCACCGTGCATTTGCTCGCCGCCTGCCCCAACCGTTCCTATCTCGAGGCGCACGGCTTCGGGCTCGACCGCTATATCGAACACGCGCTCGTACTTGACCAGGGCATGGCCATCGCACCGACGCGGCCCGGCCACGGTATCGGTTTCGACTGGAAGGGGCTGGCAAAGCTTGCTGCGTAGGCGTGTTCACGCCTGCCTGAGATCAGCCTCGACCAGCGCACGCAGCTCCGGCGTGACCTGCGGGCGGCGGCCGAACCACAGTTCGAACCCGCGCACCGCCTGATGCAGCAGCATGCCGAGACCGTCGGCGGTCTTCAGGCCGCGCGCCTTCGCGGCGGCCAGCAATTCGGTCTGCAGCGGCACATAGACGTTGTCTGCGACGACGGCTGTCGCCGGCAACAGCGAAACGTCGATCTCCAGCCGCGGCTGGCCGTGCATGCCGAGCGAGGTCGTGTTGACCAGCAGGCCTGCCCGCGGCAGCAATTCGCCGACCTTGTCCCAGCCCACGGGATTCACCCGCGCGCCGTATAAGGCTGCCAGCGTCTGCGCGCGTTCCAGCGTGCGGTTGGCGAGATGAACCGTCTTGATGCCGCGCTCGACCAGACCGAACACGATCGCGCGAGCCGAGCCACCGGCGCCCAGCACCAGCGCTTCTTCCACCTTGTCCCAGCCGGGTGCGCTGGCGTCGAGATTATCGATGAAGCCCTCGACGTCGGTGTTGGTGGAACAGAGCTCACCGTCCGCATAGAAAAGCGTGTTGGCGGCGCCGACAGCTTTCGCTCGCGCATCCGGCTTCGACAGCGCCAGCGCCTGCTCCTTGTGCGGAATAGTGACGTTGGCGCCGACGAAACCGCGCAGCGACAGCCGCAGCACGAAATCCTTGAACTCGTCCGGCGGCACCGCCTCGATGACATAGCCGCCCTCGATGCCGAGCGTCCGCAGCCAGTAGCGATGAATCAGTGGCGAGCGCGAATGCGCGGCCGGCCATCCGATCAGGCAGGCGGCGGGTGATTTTTTGTCGGCAGTCATTTCGATCCCGGCAACGGAAAGTGCTTGTGAGATGCAATCGGGCAAGCGCGGCTTGCTGTCAATGCGAAAGGATACTTTCGGGTAACGCCGGGTACTGGCCGCTTCCCTTCTCCCCCTGTGGGAGAAGGTGGCTCGCATCGACAGATGCGAGCCGGATGAGGGGTTGTCTCCGCGAGCGCTATCGCCTCGATCGAGAGGTCCTGGTCCGCGGCGGCAGACCCCTCACCCCGCTTCGCTTCGCGAAGCGACCCTCTCCCACAAGGGGAGACGGCCGCATGCGGCTTCAGTTCGGATGGGTGATCACGCCGCGTCGCGATGCGCGGCAACGATCTTGTCAGCCTCGCGGCCGCTGACTTCGGCCATGCGGTCGAACTGCCGGGTGAAGCTGCCGGCGCCTGCAGTGGCTGAGCGCAGCTCGACGATGAGGTCGCCGATCTCCGCTTCCGGCATGGTGGCTCGGACGCAGTCCCAGCCGCTCCAGCCGTCCCTCGTGTCGAAAGAGAGAATCTGGCCGCGCCGTGCCGACAGGATCGCATTGATCTTCGCGGTCGCCTCCGTCGGACAGACGATCTCCACCACATGGATCGGCTCCAGCAGCACCGGCTGGCACTGCGGCAGCGCTTCGGACACACCGATGCGCGCCGCGGTACGGAACGCGAGGTCGGAAGAATCGACGCTGTGATAGGAGCCGTCCGTCAGCGTCACATGCACGTCGATGACGGGAAAGCCGAGCGGACCGCGCGCCAGCGCATCCACCACGCCCTCCTCGACCGCGGGGATGTAGTTGCGCGGCACCGCGCCGCCCACCACCTTCTCGGCGAACTCGAAGCCGGAGCCGCGCGGCATCGGCTTGATGTCGAGCACGACATCGCCGAACTGGCCGTGGCCGCCGGACTGCTTCTTGTGCCGGCCGCGCTGGTGACTGATGGCCTTGCGGATGGTCTCCTGATAGCCGATCGCGGTGGGATGCGATCTGGCGTTGACGCCGAAGCGGTCCTTGAGCCGCTCCATCGCCACGCGCAGATGCATCTCGCCCTGCCCCCACAGCACGATGTCGTGGGTGCGCGGGTTCTGCACCATGGTGAGCGAGGGATCCTCCTCGTTCAGCCGGATCAGCGCCTGGCCAAGCTTGACGTCATCCTTGCGGTCAGCCGCCGCAATCGACATCGACAGCACGCCCGGCGTGGGCTCGACCGCGATCAGCGCCGCCGGCGCAGTCTTGCCGGCCGACAGCGTGTCACCAGTCCTGATCGCATCGAGCTTGCCGAGCGCGACGGTGTCGCCGGCCTCGGCCGACGAACGCTTGGTGTCATGCGCGCCGCTGACGCCGAGAATGCCGGAGACGCGCCCGCTCTCGCCGGAGGACGACAGTAGCGTAGCGCCGTCGTCGAGATGGCCGGACAGCAGGCGAACGAGCGAAAGCTTGCCGCCGTGGAGCTGATGCACGGTCTTGAAAACATAGGCCAGCGCTTCCTTCTGCGCGGGCGCGGCGAGGCGTTTGGCGGTATCCGCAATGCCGGGAGCCTCGTGGCGCAGCGCCTTCAGGAGACGCATCACGCCGTTCTCGCGGATCGCCGAACCCAGCAGCACCGGGCAGATCAGCCCGTCGCGCAGCTCGCGGGCGAGGTCGTCGAACACGGCGTCCCGCGGCGGCTGGATATCTTCCAGCAATTGCTCCATCAGCGCGTCGTCGTGGTCGGCAAGCTTCTCCAGCATGGAGAAACGCGCCTCCTTCTCGCGGTCGAGATTGCCGCCTTCGAGCGCGATCACTTCCGAAGGCTTGTGCTCGCGGTAGACGAAGGCGCGCTCCAGCGCGAGGTCGACGAAGCCCTGGATGAGGTCGCCGTTCCAGATCGGAATCTGTCGCAACACCAGCGGCGTGCGCGAGGCCGGCTGCAGGGTGGCGAGCGTGTCGCGGATGCGCTTGTTGGCCTTGTCGATCTTGTTGAGGAACAGGAAGCGCGGGATCTTCAGATCCTCGAGCTCGCGGAGAATGATTTGCAGTTGCGGCAGCTTCTTCTCGTCCGCCTCGCAGACCACGATGGCGGCATCGACGGCGGGAAGCGTGGCGCGCATGTCGTGCGCGAACTCGACCGAACCCGGACAGTCGATGAAGGTATAGCTGTCGCCCATGAAATTCACGGATGCGGCGGAAAGGCCGACGCTCATCTTGTGATGGCGCGCTTCCGGACTGGCATCGCCGTGGGAAGTTCCGGCATCGACGCTGCCGGCTTTGGGGATGGCGCCCGTTCGCGCCAATATTGCTTCGAGAAGGGTCGTCTTACCGCTCTGGAAAGGGCCCACCAGTGCAATGCACCGTGGACCTCGGGGACTTCTGACGTCCTGTCCCATATGCCGCCTCCTTCAATGGTGAAGTCGGCCCGTGATCGGGTCGGCAGCAGCAATGCTCCGCCTGTCCCGCGCTTTTGGCAAGCGGGAAAATTTCATCGGCAAAACTACTGACGTTTCCGATGCAGTGCAGCGTGCATGGCGACCCGCGCAGCGCGCGCTAGCGTCCCGGACGCAGCTCCAGGCTTTCGAGGCCCGCGGCAATGGCAACGCCGACCTGACCCTGCGCGCTGAGCGGCTGCAGAGCGACGGTATTGCCGGAGCCCCCGACCAGCGCATTCCCGCCGATGCCGATGCCGAGCGTCGCACTGCCCTGGGCGCCGACATAGCTTCCGGCAAGCGCGCCTGGTCCAAGCCGGTTCACCGGCGCGAACACGCCCCAGGCCAGCACCGACTCCTGGGTGATGCCGAGATCGAGCCCGACCTTGCGAATGGTGGCGACATAGAAGTCGTCGGGCTGGTCGGCGGCGCGCAGCACGCAGCCGAGATGGGTCACCGAGCCGACGATGAAGCCGACGCTGGAACCGCCGCGGCATTCCAGCACCCCGACCTGCACCTTTGCCTGCTGCGCAGACGTCGTGGCGACCGGCGCGGACAAGGCAAGGAAGACACCGGCGAGGGCGAGTGAACGGCGCATGTAGAAATCTCCGGAATTCGATCAGGGGTGATGCAGTGAATCGCGGCCGATAGAGCGCACTCTCTATGGCACAATGGCGGCATCGCGGCCAGACCAAGGCAGATTACAAATGCGGAAGGCCCGCTTTCGCGGGCCTTCCAGGTACCGGGGAACTTGCCGCCTCAGCGCAGATTGCCGCAGAAGCGCTGGATGCGCTTGCAGGCGTCTTCGAGGTCGGAAGTCTTCGTGGCGTAGGAGATGCGGAACGCGGGTCCGAGGCCAAAAGCCGAACCCTGCACGACCGCGACGCCCTCGGCTTCCAGGAGTTCGGTGACGAAGTCCTCGTCGTTGGCGAGCAGCTTGCCGGAGGGCGTCGTCTTGCCGATGGTTCCGGCGCAGGAGGGATAGACGTAGAAGGCGCCTTCCGGGCGCGGGCAGTCGATGCCCTTGGCCTGGTTCAACATGGCGACCACGAGGTCGCGGCGCTCCTTGAACACCTTGTTGTTGGCCGCGATGAAATCCTGCGGGCCGTTCAACGCCTCCACCGAGGCCCATTGCGAGATCGACGACGGATTCGAAGTCGACTGCGACTGGATGGTCTGCATCGCCTTGATCAGCTCGGCCGGTCCGCCGGCATAGCCGATGCGCCAGCCGGTCATGCAATAGGCCTTGGAGACGCCGTTCACCGTCAGCGTGCGGTCGAACAGTTTCGGTTCGATCTGCGCCGGCGTGGTGAACTCGAAATCGTCATAGACCAGGTGCTCGTACATGTCGTCGGTCATCACCCAGACATGCGGATGCTTCACCAGCACGTCGGTGATCGCCTTCAGCTCGGCGCGGGAATAGGCGGCGCCGGTCGGGTTCGACGGCGAGTTGAGGATGATCCATTTGGTCTTCGGCGTGATGGCTTTTTCCAGATCGGCCGGCTGCAGCTTGAAACCGTGCTCGGCGGTGCAGACGATCGGCACAGACTCGCCGCCGGCCAGCGCCACCATCTCCGGATAGCTCACCCAGTACGGCGCGGGGATGATCACCTCGTCGCCGGGATTCATGGTGGCCATCAGCGCATTGTACAGCACCTGCTTGCCGCCGGTGCCGACGATGATCTGGTTCGGCTTGTAGGTCAGCTCGTTCTCGCGCCGGAACTTGGCGATGATCGCGTCCTTCAGCTCGGGAATGCCGCCGACATCGGTGTACTTGGTCTTGCCGGCCTCGATGGCGTGAATGGCGGCGAGCTTGATGTTGCCGGGCGTGTCGAAGTCGGGCTCGCCTGCGCCGAGGCCGATGACGTTGCGGCCTGCCGCTTTGAGCGCGCGCGCTTTGTCCGTGACCGCGATGGTCGCGGACGGCTTCACGCGGGCGAGCGAGGCGGACAGGAAGGACATCATTTTCTCCGGATGGGCAGGCGTCGTGGAACGCAGAAATCCACGACTCTTCATGAAAGGAATGGCTGCACCCTAAGGCGGCCAACGCTGCACCGCAAGGAACTTTGCCTCGTTCGGTGCAAAGTTTCAGCCCTCGGTGCAAGGCTTTAGGGAACGTTAAAGCGGGACCGCTACGGTCCGCGCAACATTCCTAAATTTCCGCGGCGAAATGGCTCATTTCTGGCAAGGCCCCTTCTGGAAAAACAGCCCGTTCTGGAACGCCCTGCGCACCGGCGTCTGGCTGACGGCAGCCCGCGCGCGCGGCTACAGCCTGATCCTGCTCGCCGTCTGCACCCTCGCCTTCGCCGGCTGGGTGGCACTCTCGGACGGGCTGGTCGACCGCAACGGAAAGCCGCTCGGCACCGATTTCTCCAACGTCTATGCGGCGGGATCGCTGACCTGGCAGGGGCGCGCCGCTGACGCCTATGAGCCCGCGCTCCAGCACGCCGCCGAGAAGGCGATCTTCGGAGCGCGCAACGTGCCGTTCTACGGCTGGCACTATCCGCCGCTCTTCTTCGCCGTTGCCGTTCTCGTCGCCGCTCTTCCCTATGTATGGGGCCTCGTGTTGTGGCAGGTCGCGAGCTTCGCGGCATACCTTGCGATGCTGCGCGCGATCATGCCGAGACCCGAGACGCTGCTGATCGCGGCGGCCTTTCCCGCCGGGTTCGTCAATATCGGTCATGGGCATAACGGCTTTCTCACCGCGGCCCTGCTCGGCGGCGCGCTGCATTGGCTCGACCGCAGGCCCTGGCTTGCCGGCATGCTGATCGGTCTGCTCGCCTACAAGCCGCAATTCGGCGTGCTGATCCCGATTGCACTGCTCGCCGGACAGCGCTGGCAAACGATCGGTGCGGCGGCAGTCGTTGTCGCAGCAATCGCCGCATTGAGTTTTGCCATGCTCGGCAGTGATGTGTGGCGCGCCTTCCTCGACTCCATGTCGTTCACGCAGACGGTCGTGCTCGAGCAGGGCGGCACCGGCTGGGAAAAGATCCAGTCGATCTTCTCCGCCGCGCGCAGCTTCGGCGTCGGTGTTCCGACCGCCTACGCGATACAGGGCGCGCTGGCGCTGTTCCTCGCCGCAAGCCTCGCGTGGCTGTGGCACAGCGAGGCTGCCTTCGAGCTGAAGGCCGCAAGCCTTGCGCTCGCAAGCCTGCTCGCCACGCCCTACGTGCTCGACTACGATCTCGTGGTGATGGCGGTGGCGATCGCGTTCTTCGCGCGCCATGGATTCTCGCGGGGCTTCCGCGACTACGAGATCAGCCTTCTTGCCGCGGCCTGGCTCGTGCCACTGGTTTCGCGCGGCGTTGCGGGGGCCACGGGCATACCGCTCGGACTGATGGTGCTGCTCGCCTTCTACGGCGTCGTGCTGCGCTGCGCCCTGCGCGATCATGCGACTGCAAACAATTCGCGCCTGATCGCGCAGGCGTGATGCGAATTGTGCCGCCGCATTTGCGGCAGTGCTTATCGTATCGTTTTGGGATACCGCACTGCGGTAGAGGTTTCGACTTTTTCCAACCGCCTGCCCTTGCGAGCCGCCGTGATCGCCATCATTGTTATGTCGCGATGCGGCTGCATCGCCACTGGTTGATTCCGTCGATGCTGGAACCACGAGGCGATGTACAAGCTCTACTCGATGCAACGCTCCGGCAACAGCTACAAGGTCCGCCTTGCACTGGCGTTGCTCGGCATCCCCTATGAGGCAGTCGAGATCGACATCCTTCGCGGCGAGAGCCGCACGCCGGAATATCTCGCCAAGAATCCGAGCGGACAAATTCCGCTGCTCGAAGTCGATGGACGCTATCTCGCCGAGTCCAATGCCATTCTCTGGTTCGTCGCGGACGGCACGACGCTGTCGACAGAACAGCCGCTCGAGCGCGCCGAGGCGCTGCAATGGATGTTCTTCGAGCAGCACGCGATCGA
>JAHCKB010000175.1 GCA_026125985.1 Bradyrhizobium sp. | reverse complement strand
CGTAGCCCGCACCGCGAATCGTGCCCGCAGGGATGAAGGGATCGTGCACCATCACCTTCATACCGAACGCTGCGCAGAGCCGTGCCACGCGGGTTCCGATGCGGCCGAAGCCGACGATCAGGATCGACCGGCCGCCCAGCTCGAACGTCGCGGACTGACCCTGGACGCGCCACTGGCCGCGCCGGACGCCGTCGGATTGCTGGATCACGCGGCGCGCAAGGGTGAGCATCAGCATGAGCGCGTGCTCGGCGACCGAGGCGGCGTTGGCTTCAGGCGTGATCATGACCGCGATGCCGCGCTCGGAGAGCGCCGCCACATCGACCAGGTCGTAGCCGACGCCGTGCCGGCAGACGACGCGCAGCTGCCTCGCCTTGGCGACCAGCTCGCGATCGACCACCGTGCCGCGCACGATCAGGCCGTCGGCATGGCGTAGCCGCTCGGCGAGCGTGCCGGGGGATGGATTGCCGGGATGATCGAGGGTAACGCCAGGAGCCTTCAGCAGGCGATCGATCCCGTCGGGATGGATGGGATCGGCAACGACGATATGAGGCATGATGTCGAGAGAACCTGACTCGGGGACGCGAAGCATGCAGCCAGTGCGTCCGGATTTCCACTGAACGCCGTCTCAGAAGCCTACGAAAGTCGTCGCCTCATCGACCGATTTGCGCTCGGACACGACGGCATTGGCGGGAAAACTGTCTTCCGGCCAACCCAGGGCAATGCTTTTCATGATCACCTGATCGTCGGCGATCCCGGCATGCTCTCGCACCACGGGAGATTGCATGATGCCCTGGCTGTTGATCACCGCGCCCAGCCCCCGCGACCAGGCGGCATTGACCAGCGCAGTCGCGACGGCGCCGCAGTCGAAGGCGGTGTCGTCGCTGGAGGCCAGCACGCGGTCATAGGTGATGATCACGCACACCGGCGCGTCGAACTGGCGAAAGCCGCGCAGCACCCAGTCCTGCCGCGCCTGCTTGTCGTCGCGCGCGATCCCCATGGCTCCGAACAGCTGCTTGGCGACGCCGATTTGCCGCTCGCGATGCACCCCCTCGAACGGCTGGCCGATCCGGAACTCGCGCGAATGCGGCACACCGGCCAGATTGCGCTCGGTATTTCCACGCCGGATGCGATCCAGAGGCTCGCCGGTGATGACGTAGAAGTTCCAGGGCTGCGTATTCATCGACGACGGCGCGCGCATGGCGAGCGCCAGGATTTCCTTGATCAGTTCCGGCGGAACCGGATCGGGCTTGTAACCGCGAATGCTTCGCCGGCCGAGAATGACGTCATCGAATTCCATCTTGGCATTTCCTGAGATTGGCACGAGGTCCGGGTTCTCCCTCACGGCTCCGGTCATGTCCATAGCGTTTCGAGGAGATGGCAGCCCTCCGCCCCACATCTGCAAATCCCGGTTCTCCGCCGGCGCAGGCGGCGGATTGGAGACCCGCAGCGCCAATGGCAGCGGCGCCTGCGGCTTTGGCCTGGACAGCAGGCTCGGCGCGAGCGCACGGCGCCGAGTTCGGCCCGCCTCGCCCGCCCTTCCATACCGACCTGAATCGTGCAAATACGATCTCGCGCATACAGGCTGGCTCGTGTAATCAATTGGCGCCTCAGCTTGTTGGGTTGAAAGTTCCTGCGCCTTGATCCAGACCAAGAAAATTTCCAGGTTCAAACTGGCGGTCGATGACGTTCACGGCGCTATCGAACTCTGGCCGCTTTGGTTCAGGCTGGGATGGAACGACATCCTCCATCGCTATCGACGCTCGACGTTGGGACCGCTCTGGTTCACGGCCAGCATGGCGATCACGACGGTCGCGCTTGGGCTGGTCTATTCGCAGGTGCTCAATCTTCCGGCGCGGGAATTGATGCCACACGTCTGCATCGGACTGATCGTATGGGCATTCATCAATTCAATCATACTGGAAGCCGGAGACCTCTTTACCGGCGCCGAAAGCTACATCAGACACATAAAGCTGCCCTATTCGATTTATGTCTTTCGCTTCGTATTGAGCAAGGTGATCATTTTTGCGCATGACTTTCCGATTGCCGTGGTTACGCTTGCCTTCTTCCGGATCTGGCCGGGTCCGGTCGCGTTATATGCCGTCCCGGGATTTCTGCTGCTGGTCGTCAATGGCGGACTGATCAGCATATCGCTAGGCCTGGTTTCGGCGAGATTTCGCGATATCCCGCGCATCATCGCAAGCCTTTCTCAAATCATATTTCTCATCACTCCGATCATCTGGATGCCGAGCCTGCTCGGGGAACGAAGCTATCTCGCCGAGGCGAATCCGTTTTTTCACCTGATCGAGCTGGTCAGGGCGCCATTGCTCGGCTCGGCGCCGTCAGTGCGTACCCTGGTCGTAACCCTTGCCTTGACGGTGATAAATCTGCTTTTGGCAGCGACGCTCTTTGCACGATATCGAAATAGAATTGCTTATTGGATATGAGCACTCTGGCCAACCTCTCGCGGAATGACGAGACCGTTATTCGCCTCGACGGCGTCTCGGTCGTCTTTCCCGTCTATCAAGCCGGATCGCGCTCGCTGAAGAAACGAATCCTGTTCCACGGTTCGAGAGGCAATATCGGCCGCGACGCCAACGACAAGGTCGTTGTCGCGGCGTTGAGTGACATTTCTCTCGCGATCACCGCAGGAGATCGGCTGGCCCTGATCGGAGCCAATGGCGCCGGGAAAACAACCCTGCTCCGAACATTGGCGGGGATTTTCGAACCCGTCGAAGGCGAGGTGAAATCCAGAGGACGCATTTCGCCCCTGCTGGATATCAATCTCGGAATCGACGCCGAACTGAACGGCTACGACAACATTCGCGTTCGCGCCATGCTGCTAGGACTGTCGACGGCCGAGATCGAGCGGCGCCTGCCGGAAATTGCCGAGTTCACCGAACTCGGCGACTATCTGGATATGCCGGTCCGGACGTACTCGGCGGGCATGATGCTGCGGCTCTGCTTTGCGGTGGCTACCTGCTTCGAGCCGGAAATACTGCTGATGGACGAGTCGATCCTGACCGGCGATGCCCGCTTCATTGCCAAGGCAGAAGCCCGGATCCAGAGCTTCATCGAGGAAGCCAGCGTATTCGTGCTTGCTTCACACAATCTCGAACTGATCAAGCGATGGTGCAACAAGGGGCTCTGGCTCGACCGGGGACGGATCAGGATGCAGGGGCCGATTGAAGCGGTCGTGGAGGAGTACCGGAAATTCGTTTCGGCAAGATAACCGGCCCCTATTGCTTGAGCAGGCCCAGTCTGTAGCTCCAGTGAAAGATCATCTGACGCGCCAGATACCCCGATATGCTGCGCGTTATTTCCGATTGAGACGGCGCATAGCCCAGGTACTTCAGGCGGAGCGCCCTCATCTCCTTGCGCCCCACATCGTAGTTGCTCGTTGTCTTCTGCTGGTCGTGCACGCGGAAGCACGCAATGAACCTTCTGGCGCGCGCAAACTTGAATCCAGCACCCTGCGCACGCAACATGAATTCCCAATCGAGCGCGTAGTGAAGGCTCGTATCGAATCCGCCGATCGCGTTCCATACGCGCCTGCGCCAGAACATGGTCTCCTGGGGAATGTAACCCGCGTACAGCAGCGCCTTCGCGTCGTGACTGGGCAGAACCGCTCGACCGATTTCCGCGCCGTCGCCGTCGATAAAAACACGATGCCCGTAGACAATATCGACGTCTGGATTCCGATCAAAATAGTCGGCGACGTAAGACAACGCTCCGGGAAGGAGAACGTCGTCGCTGTTGAGGTAAGCCATGATATCGCAATCGACGTGTTCAAAGCCGAGGTTGATCGCGTCTGCCTGACCTTTGTCGGCCTGGCTTCGCCAGCTTATCCTGTCGCCGTAGGATTCCAGTATGGGAACGGAGCCGTCGACCGATCCGCCATCCTGAACGTGATAGAACAGTTTCGGATAGGACTGCGCCACGACACTGTCGATCGTCGCTTTCAGGAAGCGGCCCTGATTGTAGCTGGGCGTTACGATTCCGATGCAGGGAACGTTGCGAGGCAGAGCCGTTTCGGGCTGCTGCGATTGCAAATCCAGCTGGCGAGGCGAATGCTGTTCGAAGGTCCACATCGGCGGCCGAAGAAAGAACCGCCGCAGGATCATGCGGGAGCTGCTGTATGCCTGCTGGAGCTGGCGCTGGTTGTCCTCCAGTTCGCCGAGTCGATCTTCGATCGCCCTAAGTCTTTCCAGGATTTGACGCTCTAACTCGGATTCCATTTGTGACCAATACTGCCGTCTGGAATAACTCGGTGATGTATAGGGGGTTATTTATGCAATATAAAACGCCATGTTAAGGCAGGAACCGACAAAATGCCTAATGCCCTGCCGGCCCGGGCGTTAACCTTTTCGGGTTCGTCGCCCCCCGTTACGCGAGCGCGCGTGCTGGCCTGACGGTGAACGGTTTGACACAATTCAACCGTTTCGAGCAACTCGATATGATACAATCATTTTGAGCAGTTTGACGCATTTCAACCGGTTCGATACAATGAAGAATGTGGCAGTTCTTTACTCGGGAACCGTGCTGTGAGCGTTGCGTACAAGATCCCGGAAACTCAGATCTCGCATAACCGGTTCGACGACGAGATCATCGCGGTAAATCTCGCAACGGGCAGCTATTTCAGCTTCCACAATACAGCGGCCGAGCTGTGGAGCCTGCTGGAACGCGGTCCAGGAAGCGCAGACTCCCTGGCTGCGGCGTTTGCAAATGCTCCCGTATGCGCAAGCCAGGAAATCGCCATATTTCTGCAACGCCTGCACGACGAAGGTCTGCTGACGGCTGGCACCGAGGAGCCGGTGCAAACGACATCGATGCAGGCCTATTCGACGCCGGTCGTCGAAGAGTTCGACGAGTTGCGCGAACTTCTGCTTGCGGACATCGTGCACGATACCGATGAGGCTGGCTGGCCACATTTAATCAAGACATAAAGGCGTACAATTGTTCGCAGGTGACGGGCGTAGTCCTGGGACATCGCCGTTTAACGATCAGGCCGATGGGCTTCTGGATCGCGCGCTCTCGATAGAGCCCGCCGTGCAATGCACCTACGACATCGGCTCGCAGCGTGTTTCAGTGCGCTATCTTTCCGAAGAACTGTATGCTCGCCTGCATCCCTCGCTAGAACACCTTGCCGCCGCAGCCGACGCCTCCCCTGCACTGACGATCGTTGCGCAGGTCAGTCAATCGCCGCCGCTCCAGCTTACCAACCAGGAATGGACCGCCGCCTGTCAGCGCTGGGCGCGATCCGACGTCCCGCCGGACGCGCCTTCGGCAAACTTCACTCCGGGAGATGGCGGACGCCTCGACCTGATTGCGCCGGCGCGGCGCGTGGCATTGTCGTCGTTCCGGAGCGTCGACCTTATTCCGGCCTGGGACATGGCGACGCCGTTTCGCGATCTCCTGCATCAATGGTTCAGGAATCACGATGCTCACCTGATCCATGGCGCCGTTGTAGCGGATGGAAATTCCGCAATTGCGTTGGCCGGAACTTACCGGGCGGGCAAGTCCAGCACCGCCTTTGCTTGCCTGCACTACTCCAACCTCGAGTGTCTTGGCGACGACGTCTTTCTCGCGCGCAAGATAGGCAGCGAATGGCATGCGTTCAGCCTGTACAACGCTTGCAAGCTCCTGCCGCACGATGTGGACCGCTTCACCCGCAACCTCAGGCCGCTCGACGATTCCGTTCGCGGCGACGGCAAGCCGACATTCTATCTTTATCCGGCGTTTGCCGACCGCCTGCCGCGGCAGCGACGGCTGGCTGCAATCCTTCTCCCGCGCATTACCGGAAAGCCGGAAACGAGTTTCTCGCCGGCAAAGCCCGGGGAAACATGGCGCGCACTGGTGCCATCAACCCTGGCGCTGACGCCGGCAAGCCCGGAAGGCATTGAGTGGTTGACGACCCTTGCCCGCCACATGCCTTCCTGGTGGCTCAACATCGGGACCGATCGCGAGGCGATCGCGACGCGTATCGCAGAACTGATCCTTCTTGCCGGGCAGTCGGTCTCGGCTGCGCATTCGGGTTGTTGCTCCCAATGATTTCGATCAGCGTTGTCGTCCCCGCCTGGAATGCCGCTCGCCATATCGGCGATGCCATCGACAGCGTTCTGTCCCAGTCCGTGACGCCGGACGAGATCATCGTCGTCAACGACGGTTCAACGGATCACACCTGCGAATGCGTCCGGAAGTTCGGCTCGCGCATCACGTTGATCGAGCAATCCAATGCAGGGGCTGCCGCTGCGCGCAATCGCGGTATCGCGGAAGCGCGCGGCGAGGCCATTGCCTTGCTGGATGCCGATGATTTGATGGCGCCGCGTCGCCTCGAACTGCAGGGCTCGTTGCTGGCGCATGATCCGCATTGCGCCATCGCACTTGGAAAGCAGCAGACGTTCCGTTCCGACCCGGAGCGGCTGGCGCTGGGCAACAGCACGGCCGGATCCCCGGCCGTCCGCCCAGGCTATGTACCGAGCGCCGCGATGGTCCGTGCCGACGCGTTCGCTCTGGTTGGACCATTTGACCCCTCGCTGCGTATCGGCGACTTCCTCGAGTGGATCAGGAGGGCGCAATCGCGCGGGGCGCCGATCAGGGAGATGGAGGAGGTCGTTGCCTACCGGCGGCTTCACGAAGGCAGTCTTTCACGATCCGCCGGTGCGCAATACGCAAACCTCGTGCATAAGCTCCGCAAGACCGGCAGGACAGAATGAAGCGGCCATCAGGTCGGGATCGCTTTCATCCTGTCTGGCCTCGTGGTGTCTGGCCGAACGCCAATCAGGAACTGCTGATCAAGGCCTCCCTGCTTGACGACGCCGATGCGGCGCGGGCCGCGTTCCGTGAATGGAGCGAGGCCGACGACCTGTTCTTCGTCGACAACGGCCTCAACCTTTTCCTGATGCTGCTCTACGAACGTCTCAAGGTCTGGAAGGAGCCGTACCGCGATCAAGATCGGCTGCGCGGCGTCGTGCGTCATGCATGGGTGATGCATCAGAGATTTCGCCGCGATATTCACGAGATTGGCAGCACATTCGCATCTGCCGGAATCGAAATCATGCTGCTCAAGGGAGCGGCGCTCAACATCAATGCCTATCCCGATGCAAATCGGCTCATGGCGGATGTCGATATCGCAGTTCCCCGCAGCCAATTGAGTCGGGCGATCGAAACGCTCCAGCGTGCGGGATGGAAAGCGAACTTCCGCAATCTGGAACTTCTGCCGATGGTCACCCACGCCTGCCAGTTCTATCGTGGCGACAGTCAGCTGGATCTGCACTGGGAACTGTTTCACGGCCGCCCGCTCGATCCGGCGATCATGGCCGATATCTGGCAGTCGACGCGAATTACCGAACTCGACGGTATCAGATATCGTTTGCTGTCTTCCGAATGCAGCTTGATCCATACATGCGAGCACGGCCTGCGCTATAACCCGACGCCGCCGATGCGCTGGCTTGCGGATGCGTTCTTCCAGGTCAGGCATGGCGGTGCGCTCGACTGGAAGGCGCTTCAGGCGCTCGCCGCACGTCTCGGCCTCGCGCAGCACGTCCGCCTCACCCTTGAATACCTCGCCTGCAAACTGCGGCAACCGGAAGCGATTGAGGCCCTGCAACGCGTCCCGCGCTGGCACAGCACGGCCTGGTCGCGCGCTGAACTGGCGCTCTCGACGAGACGGACACCAGGCTGTCATCAATTCTGGCGTGAACTGCCGTCTCACATCCCCGCATATCTGCGTGTTCGGCGCCGATTTGGCGGCCTGCGCCTTGCCGACTACATCCGCGTCGTCAACGATTTCGACGGTCCGCTCGCTCCCAACCTTCGCCGCCTCACTCGACTGCAGTTCCACGCGATCCGGGAAGAGATCAAGGCTCCGGGTCGCAAGCTCCGACGATGGTTGCGAGGCGACACGACCACATGTGAGCTGTCGCTGTTTCAGGAGGCCGGCTGGACCGGCTGGTTTCAGCCGGAAGTCTTTCCCGGCGGATTTGTTCGCTGGACGGAACCGCAAGCATCTTTCCCGGCACCGATGTCCCCCCAGCACAACTCGCTCGAGCTGAAGGTGCTGCAGGTCCGGCCCCTTGACGCCGGTTTCTTCGAAGGTTTACGTGTCCGCCTCAACCGAACGCCGATATCCAAGAGTTCGATCCGGTTTGACGGAACGACAATCATCGTGCCCCTTCCACTCGCCGGACGCGTCGAACGACGGGAGCAGCGCATCGAACTTGCGTGCGACCGGTGGTTTGCTCCCGGCGATCCGCGCCCCCTTGGAATTCCTGTCCTGAGCATCACCCTGCGATGCGAACGACCATGATCCATTCACAACCGCAAGGGACGATCCGCATTGGGGAACAGCAGGTCTTCAGTCATCACCGGTCGGGATGGGCGATGGCCATTGACGCTCTGCGGCCGGAACATTCCGATGCGGGAGTGTTATTCGACGGCTTCCTCGACAGGACGTTCAGTCAGGAAATGAACCCGCGCTACCAGCAGGACCTCCCCTTTTCGTTGCCCTGGACCGGATTCTTCCACAATCCTCATTCCCTGCCGAAATGGTTTCCCGACGGACCGAAGATAGAGCGAATGCTGGCATCGGAGAAGTTCCAGCAAAGCCTTCCGCACTGCCTGGGCCTCTTCACGCTATCGGAAGATCTTGCCCGGTTCCTGCGTGAGCGGGTCGGCGTCGCCGTATCGGCACTTGTCCATCCAACGGAGATACCACCTGCCCGGTTCGATTTCGCCTCGTTCCTCGCCAACGACGACAAGAAGATCATCTCCATCGGCTGGTGGCTGCGTCGAACCCTGTCGATCCAGTATCTCCCGCTCGATACGACGTCGCCTTACCGCAAGGTACGCCTCAAGCTCGGCGATGCGCTTCTTGACAACACGCGCAATGGACTGTCGCGACTGGAATTCGTCCACGAATGGCGCAATCGGAAGCTCGACAGCAGGTATCGGGACAACACCGCCGAGAACAGCTATCTGCCGCCGTCCGAGTACGATAGCTGGCTCAGCAGCAACATCGTGTTTCTGGATCTGGTTTGCGCAAGCGCGAACAACGCCGTCATCGAGTGCATCGCGCGCGGTACGCCCTTGCTCGTCAATCCCCTTCCTTCCGTCGTCGAATATCTCGGTGAGGATTACCCCTTCTATTTTCATTCACTCGAAGAGGCCGCCGACAAGGCCTGCCAGTTCGATCTGGTTCTGAAAGCGCACCGCCATCTGATGGCCAATCCGCTGCGCGAGCAGCTTGCGCCGGACTCATTCCTGCGAGGTTTTCGGCAGTCGGCGGTCTATCAGCATATCCTGCAAGCGCGGCAACGAATAAACGAAGGATAGCGTTCGTCCGGCAACTGCAGATTCCGGACGCCCTCAGGGCACGGGCCCTGAGGCCTGCAAGCGTAGGACCGACGATGGCCGAGACCGAGGCAAGAAATTCGATTTCGCGTGGCGTTTCGGTCGTCCTATCGGCCTGGCGCGATCCGGCCGCGCGGATCTTGAACATCGATCTGCTTGCGGTCCTGCTCGCGATTCTGCTGCCCTGGTCCACGACCGGCGTCGTCATTGTTTCGGCGCTCTGGATCGTCGCGCTGGGTTTCGCGTTTGAACTTCGTGCGTTCCTGCAATCGCTTGCCCGTCCGATTTCCGCCCTG
>JAHCKB010000174.1 GCA_026125985.1 Bradyrhizobium sp. | reverse complement strand
GCCGACATTGCTGGCGACATAGAGGAAATATGGATCCCTGGCGGCGGGATGATCGGTGCGGGCAAACCACGCCTGCAGCAGCGGCCCGTTGGCGCTGAGCGCAAAGAACGGCAGCCCGATCGAGGCCGCGAACAATCCGATCAGCCAGAACGATTCGCTCTCGGCCGGCGGGCGGCCCCAGCCTGCCGCTACATGAAGCGGAAGCGCCGCACAGGCGGCGACACTCACCAGCAGATGCAGCATCAATGCCGCACGAAGCGGCAGGTACTTCGTCAGGAGATGGGCATAGACATACCCGGCCAGCAGCATCGACTGGAAGAAGACGGTCGCAGTCGTCCAGACCGCCGCCGATCCGCCGAGCCGCGGCAGTACCATCTTGGTGAACATCGGCTCGACAGTAAACAGCAGCGCCGCGCTGCCGAATATCGCCGCAATGAAAGTCGCAAGTCGCCAATGGTCGGAGAGAATGAGGCCGGGCGAATGGCTCGTGGTGCGATCGAATACGCTCATGGAAGTCCACCTTCAATAGGTCGCAAAAAGGACCCGAGCGAAATGCCGCGGTACGTCAACTCATCCTCAGGGCAGGATCGCTCGGGGAGTTCCGGGTGAGCCCCGGCGGATAAGAACGCCGGGGCTCGTTTTCCCGTCGGGTGAAGTCGCGTCCGGGACAGGAACGCGCTTCATCGCACGGGAAGCAGGGTCACTTCGGCTTTTGGCCGCCGCCGCTGCCATCCATCGCGCCGCTCATCGGGCCGCTGCCGTTCATGTTGCCATGGGCAGATCCGGCCGACATGCCGGCATAGGTCGCCGTGATCGCAATCATGGCCGCCATCACGAACTTGAGAACCGCGTTACTCATCTTCTTCGTCTCCTTTGTTCGCACCCGGACTGCGGGTGCCTGGGAAGGAGACCACAAGCTGCGACGCTACAACGTGATCCGACTAACATTGCGAATGAGCACGTGACGTCGGACACTCGCACTTGTCGCGCGACTTCGCAGCGACAGCTGCTGCGCGGCGACGCCGTCTCTAACTCCTGGCGTAGCTCTCGAAGTATTCGCAGAGCAAGGCGCTGGCGTGAGAGAAATGCCAGCAGCGCTTCGGCTCTTGCGGAGACGCCGTCCGCCATGGCGCCGAGAGGACGGGCCTCCCCGTGCTACCTCACCAGCATTCCGATCCGTCCCCAGCGCATGTCGCCGGGTTGACCCCGTTTGCCGGGCTTGCGCGAAAAGAAAATCATTCCGGCGCGTCCAATGACGTTTTCGATCGGCACGTAGCCGAGCGACGACGGCAGACGGCTGTCCGTCGAGTTGTCCCTGTTGTCGCCGAGCACGAAGATGCGGCCTTCGGGCACCGTGTAGACACTGGTGTTGTCGAGGAAGCCGACATCGACGCAATCGAGCGTCTCGTAGCTCACGCCATTGTCGAGCGTCTCGCGCCATCGTCTGGTTCCGGTCGCGGCGGCGCGTTCGCCGCAGGGGTCTTCGCCCACGAAATTAGGCGTGCGCTCGCGCGTCACGGCGACGCCGTTGATATGAAGAATCCCCTGCTTCATCTGGATGCGGTCGTCGGGCAATCCTGCGACGCGCTTGACGAAGACCGTGACATTGTCCCTTGGCGAACGAAACACGACCACGTCGCCACGGGCCGGCACAGCGCCCCAGATCGGCGCGTAGGCGTATTTCGCGGCAAAGAAGAAATCGCCGACCAGCAAGGTCGGGACCATCGAGCCGGCCGGAACGCCGAAGGGCTGAAACAGGTAGGCCCTGAACAGGACCGGCAGCGAGATCGCCAGCGCGATCACGGCGAAAGCAAGAACGGCAAAGATGCCGCTCTTCCATACCGGTACTTTTTCTGCATGCCTGACTGTCGACATGAGTGGCTCCTCGTAAACGGAGAACATCCACCCTTGCCACAGCTTCTCAGGAAAATCACGTCACCGGGACACTGCAATTCCCGGTTGCTGAACCCGCGCGAACACTTTTCGACGGAGGACGCTGCCCGCTCCGTCTCAGTCGAGACTGGCCAGCACCGCGATCTTGCGGATGCCCTTGTTCTTGTAGGCGTCGAGGAAGGCGTAATAGTCCTTGAAGGACACGCAACCGTTGGACTGGCCGGTACCACCGAGCATGTAGGTATGCGCCAGCAGCCCGTCGCGGTTGAAGATCTTCTCCTGGCCGCCGATCGGCGTCAGCCGCAGCGCGGGCACGCCGTGGAAAAGCGCCTCGCGCGGCTTGAGCGTGTAGATGTGCGGCGGCGTCACGCCCTGCATCCGCACATGCGCAAAGCGCGGGTTATCCATCTTCGCACCGAGTCCGGAATGCGCCTCGAGCTGCGTGCCGTCGGGCAGATACACGGTCTTGTTCGAGATAACGTAGACCGCGGTCTCCTTGTCGTAAGGCGGCTTGCCGCCGAACATCGGGTTCTGCTCCTGCGCGATGCTGCCGGTGACGCTCATATCAGCCGAGGCGTAAGCGAGCAGCGCACCGTGCGCCGGCTCCTTGCCCCACAGCTTCTCCACCATCGACGGCTTTTCCTGGCCGATCGACATCACGGCGTCCTTGGCACGCCGCGCCATGTCGCGGATCGAGGAGCCTGATTTGCCGGACACGCGGCCGACTGGCTTGGTCGCCGGCGTCGCCATCGCGATCTGCACCGAAGCCGATGCACTCAGCTTCTTCGCAGGTGCCGGTGGCAGCGTGACTTCGACCGACGGCGTGGCGGAAGCGAGTTGCGGTCCCGGCACAGGCTGCGGCGCCACCGATTCGGGCGAGGCCGCCGCAAACCGTTCGTTAAACATAACCGCAGGATCTGCGGCGACGGACTCGTTCTTCGGTACGGCTGCGGTCGCGTGCGGCAGATCTCCGAAGACGGTGGTGATCATGGCTGCCGGCGTCTTGCGCACGACCGAGCTCATCGTCCGCTTCGTCACCGGAGCTTCCACGCTGGCATGAACCGACGGATAGATGCTGGCGCCGAGAATGTTGCTGTACACCGTCCAGCCGCAACCGATCACGAGCCCTGCAACGGTTGCAGGGCCTGCAAATCCGGTAAATCTGGCCTGACGAGAACGACGACGCTTCCGGGCCGGAAGGCCAAACGCACTGCTACTCGTACTCATACACACACTTCGCCCAGAACAGTCCCAATCGTCCCTCTCGATGCGCGTTACGCAGAATTCGCATCGCGTCTCGCAGAGAGGCGGAGCGTCATTAAGGCGACTTTTAGTTAAATGCGGATTAAACGCAGGCCTTTGTTAGGCAAGGGGAATTCGCGATATGTTCCCCGCAGAATCCCCCGCGTATCGATGCGGGGATTGTTCCGTTTTGACGCAAGTCGCAACGCCGTTCAGCGCGCTATCGCTGCAGCTCCGGCGGCGGCGAACGATCCAGCGGATCGCCGCTCTTGGGCCCCTCCAGCAATACCAGAAGATATGTTTCCGCCACCAGCGGGCCGCGCTTGCGCTGCACCTGACCGATGATCTCGACGCGCGAAAAAAGCAGTTTCAGGAACGGCCGGCCGGTCGGCAGCGCATCGTCGACATAGAGCAGCTTTCCCCTTAACGCTGCCGCGTCGGGTTCGCCCATGTTGACCCAGCGGATGCGCTGGCCCTGCTGCGCGACGCACGTCCCCTTCGGCAGATAGAAGGCGAGCCAGCCCGTCGTGCCGTAGTCGGGCGCAAGCACGCAAGAAGCGCCGACGCGCTTTCGCGTCGCCTCGATCTCGCGCGCGATCTCCGGCCAGCCGACGCCGACACTGCGCACCGTGGCATCGCGGCGATAACCCGAGAGCAGACCGGTATTGGCTTGCACGACCAGAAGCACGAACAGCACGATGCCGGTCGGCGCCGCCCAGCGCCGGCAGAAACCGGCGAGCCGTCTGCTTCTGTCCTCCCATGAGGCGAGATTGGCGGCAACCGCGGCCGCCAGCGCGAAGGCCGGATAGACCGGCGCAAACCAGTTCGCCTCGACGCGCGCATGCAGCGAATGCCAGACGAAATAGGCGACGATGGTCCAGAACATCGTGCTGACCAGCACGCGCGCGGCATGGGCGCCGCAGGCGCGCCACGCCATCGCGTGCAGTCCCATCGCACCGAGGATGAACACCGGCGGCGTCGCGAAGGCGATCTGCGTCGGCACCAGCTCGGCGATGAAGACGGGGCGGAAATCCTCGATGCGCGCGCGGCCGAGCTGCTTGATGAAGGAGACCCAGTGGTGCTCGGCATTCCACAGGATGACCGGCGAGAACAGCGCGAGCGCGACCAGGCCGCCGAGCCAGAGCCAGGGCGAGATCAGCCAGCGCCGCAGCTTCGGCACCGCGACCAGCCAGATCACGATCGCCGGCCCGAAGAACATCGCGGTGTATTTCGACAGCAGCGCGCAGCCGACGGCGGCACCGACCGCGAGCCACCAGACGCCGCGTCCGCTTTCCAGCAGCTTTGCGAGGGAGAACAGCACGAAGCTCGAAGCGACCAGCAGCGGCGCATCCGGCGTCACGATCAAGGTGCCGACCGCCGCCATCAGCGTGGCGTTGAGCAGGATGACGGCGGAAGCCGCCACGCGCGCGCCGCCGAACAGGATTTCGGCCGAGCGCCAGATCGCAAAACTCATGGGCAGTGCGAGCAGGATCGACACCAGCCGCACGCCGAACTCGGTATCGCCTGCGATCATCGTGCCGGCGCGGATGACGAAGGCCACCATCGGCGGATGATCGTAATAGCCGCCCGCCAGATGCTTCGACCACATCCAGTAATAGGCCTCGTCGAAGGTGAGCGGCGTGAACGCGGCCGCGACCAGGCGAAGCACCACCAGCGCACCGACGGTCAGGATCGCGCCGGTGATCAAACGCCTGTCGTCGGGATTTGCTGCCTGAGGCATGATCCTTTCCGAAAGCCGGTTCCCGCCTTGCGGGATCATGCGATCGAAGTCATCGCTTGCGCCAGACGAACAGTCCGGACATCGCGTAGTTCCAGACCACGCCCATCAGCGCGCCGGCCGCACCGGCCAGCCACCAGATCGGCTGCTGGTCGTAGACCGAGAAGGCGACGCCGACATTGGCGAACAGGCCGACGCTGCACACGACGTAGAACAGCAGCAGGCCGCGAACGAGCGCAAAACCCTTCAGCCGCTGGTCGCGATAGGTCAGGAAGTTATTGAGGATGAAATTGCTGGTCATCGCCACGAGCGCACCCATCAACTGCGCTTCTGCAAATGGCACCCTGAAGATCCTCAGCGCGACGAACAGCGTCGCGAGGTGCACGACAAGGCCCGACGTGCCGACCAGCCCGAACAGGATGAAGCGCAGCGAGATGACGTCGCCCGTGAGCTTGGCCAGCACCAGCCCGAGAAAATCCAGCGCCACCATCGAGTCGAGCTTGCTCTCGCCGTGCAGCCGTGTGCCGAAGGTGAAGGGAATTTCCCTGGTGCGCAATTCGCCGCGGGCGGTCGCGATGATGTCGAGCAGGATCTTGAACCCTTGCGTGGACAGATCCGGCGCGAGCTTCTCGAAGCGATCGCGGCGGATGGCAAAGAACCCGCTCATGGGATCGGAGACCTTTACGCCGAGCACCCGCCTGGCGATCTCGGTGGCGAAGGCGCTGATGCCGGCGCGCTGGCTGTCGAAGCTCTCGGCGCTGCCGCCCTCGACATAGCGGCTGCCGATCACGAGCTCCGCTTCCCCGCTTTTCAGCAGCGCCAGCATCTTCGGCAGTTGCGTCTCGTCGTGCTGGAGATCGGCGTCGATGACAGCGGCATAGGGCGCGCTGGACGCGAGAATTCCCTCGATGCAGGCGCCGGACAGGCCGCGCCGGCCGATGCGGCGGATGCAGCGCACGCGGCTGTCGCGGCGCGACAGCTCGCGCACCACCTGCCAGGTGTGATCGGGCGAATTGTCGTCGACGAAGACGACCTCCCACGGCGTTGCGCCGAACGCCGCCGCCAGCCGCTGGTACAGCGTGGTGACGTTGTCGCGCTCATTGAAGGTCGGGACGACCACCGAAATCTCCGGCAGGGCCATGGCCTGCGACGGCGTTTCGGGGCCCGGTTTGACGGCCTCATCCATGCGGCTGTCGTATAGCCGCAGGCCCGATTGCTGCCAAGCCGAGTTCCCCGGTGAGCGATGGAAAACCGCCCGAAAACCTGCCAAACCTGCTCGCCCCGGCAGGTTCACGGAACGCCACGCGACCGATTTCCAAATCTCTCCACACCGTCGCCGTGCAAGCGACCATCCGAAACCGCGATTCCAGCGCAAACAGCGCGGAGTGTCGCCTCGATTCGAACGATGGAGGCCTGCGGGATGGGCAGCAAAGACCAGCACAAATCGGGGAAGAAATCCGACAAGCGCAAGCAGAAGCGCAAGAAACAGCAGGAGAGCCCGATGCCGGTCCTTGCGCAGGAAGCGAACGAACCGGTCGAGGCGATGATTGCGGCCGAAGAAAGCCTCGAGCACGCCGTTGCTCTCGAAGCAGCGCCTGCCGAACCCGTGGAGCGCGTGGCTTCTTTCAGGGAGCGCATGGCCGCCTTCATGCCGCCGGTGGATGCGGCTGCGGCTGAAACGGCTCACCCCGAACCGGCCCCGCCGGCCGGCTCAGCGTCACCGATCCCCTCTTCCGCCACAGCCCCCGTCGCCAGCATCCAGGCGATCGCCAACGCCTACCGCGACTACACCAGGAAGTCGCTCGCGGACGCGCAATCATTGGCCGAGAACCTTTCGGCGGCCCGCTCCTTCGACAAAGCCGTGGAGGCGCAGACCGAGTTTGCGCGCAAGGCCTGCGAAAACTTCGCGGCCGATTCGCGAAAGATCCGCGAACTGCATCGGGAGCTGTTCTGGCAGGCGTTCAGGCTGCCAAACTGGCCGCCCGGCAGCACGAGGCGGTGAGCCGCCGAGAGCGGGACTTCACAATCGGAATGCGCACCTTCCCTTGGAAAGGCGCGTGGCGTCAGCGGATGGCTTGATCTGAAGATGCTTGATCTGAAAATGACAACGACCACGAAATGAGGCGCGCGTACATCCGGCGCTGCCGTTTCGTGGTCGTCAGGCGTCGGAACTTCCTACAAGCTCGACGTCGCCATTAGTGACCAAATAGGTATCCCCGGTTCACCCCGCAAGGGGCCGAAACGATAATTTCCGGCTAGTTCGGCACTTCCCGGATCACCGGCCCGCGGGGCGCCGGCGTAGCAGGTGCCGCAGGCGCCGTCTGCGCCGCGGGAGCCGCAGCCGGCCTGGACACCTTGCCGAACGGCCCCATCGGCCCATAGGCAAACGCAATCACCAGAACAATGATTGCAATTACACTGCCCAAGACGCCCGCAATCGACTGAGAGTCCATAATCCGAAAGTCCCTTCGCCTCGTGGCGGATTGATATCACGGATAGGCGCGGCAGAGAAATAGGACCAGATTGGCAGCAGCCGTCAACTGGTCAATTGCGCGCGATTTGACTAGGCTTCACGCCGCTTTCGTTCCCGTCCTTCGCGAGTCTCCTGTGACCAAATCTCCCAACAACACCGCCAGGAAAAAGACGACCAGCGGCCACATCTATATCGGCATCGGCGGCTGGACCTTCGAACCCTGGCGCGGCGTGTTCTATCCGGAGAAGCTCACGCAGGCCAAGGAACTGTCCTACGCGGCCTCGAAGCTGACCTCGATCGAGATCAACGGAACCTATTACGGCTCACAGAAGCCGGAGAGTTTCAGGAAATGGGCCAGCGAAGTTCCTGACGGATTCGTGTTCTCCGTGAAAGGTCCGCGCTTTGCCACCAACCGCCGCGTGCTGGCGGAGGCCGGCGACTCCATCAAGCGCTTCTACGATTCCGGCGTGCTGGAGCTGCGCGACCGCCTGGGTCCCGTGCTCTGGCAATTCGCGCCGACCAAGAAGTTCGACCCTGTCGATTTCGGCAAATTCCTCGAACTGCTGCCGCGCAAGCTCGAAGGCCGCGCGCTGCGTCATGTGGTGGAAGTCCGGCACGACAGCTTCTGTGTGCCCGAGTTCATTGCCCTGATCCGCCAGTTCGAAACGCCGGTGGTGTTCGCCGAGCACGGCAAATATCCCGCGATTGCCGACGTCGTCAGCGACTTCGTCTATGCGCGCCTGCAGAAAGGCAATGACGAGATCAAGACCTGCTATCCGCCGAAGCAGCTCGATGCATGGGCCGAGCGCTTCAAGGCCTGGGCCTCCGGCGGCGAACCGGGCGACCTGCCGAAGGTCGACAAGGCTACGCCGAAGAAAGTGCCGCGCGACGTGTTCGCCTACGTCATTCACGAGGGCAAGGTGCGCGCGCCGCACGGCGCGATGGAGTTGATCGAGCGGGTGAAGTAACCGATGGCGAGAAGGAGAAGGCTCTTCACCATCGGCTATGAGCAGACGCCGCACAAGGCGGTGCTGGACGAACTCGAGGAAGCCGGCGTCAAGCTGCTGGTCGACGTGCGCGCCGTGACATCTTCGCGCCGACCCGGCTTTTCCAAAAGGCAGCTCGCCGCGGGTCTCGACGAGCGCGGCATTGCCTATGTCCATCTATCGGCGCTCGGTACCCCGAAGGAGGGCCGCCTCGCCGCGCGCAGCGGCAAGTTCGACCTGCTGCAGCGGATCTTTGCGAAGCACCTGAAGACGCCGCAGGCCAAGGAGGAGCTCGACGAACTCTCGGCGCTGGTCAAGAAGGCCGGTCCCGTCTGCCTGCTGTGCTACGAGCGCGACCACACCCATTGCCACCGGCGATGGATCGCCGAGATCATCGAGGCACGCGATGGGGTGAAGGTGGAGAACCTGGCAGGGAAGCAGGTGTAGGCCTAGCTGCCGCCCCGGCGAAAGCCGGGGTCCAAAACCACCGCCATCAAATGTTGAAATGCGATATCGCTCCAGCTTCGCATGACAACAGGCATTCGTGGCTATGGGTCCCGGCATTCGCCGGGACTACAACGGAGTGCATGGGAGCGACGTTGCCTAGACCTGCAACGTCCCTTCCATCATCTGCACGCAGTTGCCGCCGACATGCGTTGCAACGACCGCGCCGCCCTTCTTGATAGCGCGAGTCAGCAGCAGGCTCGGTCGCCCCATGTCATAGCCCTGGCCAATGCGCAGCCGCACTTCGCCGTCGCGCATGGCGTCGAGATCGGCGAGATAGGCCGCCGCAGCGCCAGTGGCGCTGCCGGTTGCGGGATCCTCGGACAGGCCAGCGACGCCCGGATGAAACATCCGCGCCTGCAGATCGAGCGGCTGCTCCGATGCCGGCACATCGCGCGTATAGAAATAGATCGCATCCGCGCCGACGGCGGGAAACGTGTTCCAGAACGCGGTGGCATCCGGCCTGGCCCGCCGAATGGCCTCGCGCGAAGCGACTTCCACAATCAGGAACGGCAGTCCCACGGAGGCAATCTGGGGCGGATGGCGGTCAGTCGCGATATCGGACGCCGGGAGCGACAGTATGGCCGCGGCTTCTTTTGCGTCGACGACGGCTCCCCTGCTCGGAGCCTGCGGCGCGGCGAACTCCGCACCGACCACCCTGCCCTGCGCCGTCAGGATTTCCAGCGGGACGAGGCCCGCTTTCTCCTCGAACTTCAGCCGCGCTGGCGTTTGCGCGGCCCGTGTCGCCAGCACGAAAGCGGTGCCGACATTGGGATGGCCGGCGAACGGGAGCTCGGATCGCACGGTGAAGATG
>JAHCKB010000173.1 GCA_026125985.1 Bradyrhizobium sp. | reverse complement strand
CAGCCTAACCGCCAAACATGCAAGAAGCGAGTGGCCGGATTCCACCGATCCCGTCAGAATCGCTCCGTGCGCCGGCACGCCGCGAAGCGGACCGGCCGGCGAACAAAGCCCCGGCCGGTCCGTCACTTTGTGCTATCCGGCGGCGATCGCCCGTGCCTCGTCGGCCGCGCGTTGCATGCTGGACGACATCTCGCTGGTCACCACGCTCTGCTCCTCGACCGCGGCTGCCGTCGAGGTGACATATTCGCTGACGTCCTGGATCGACTTGCGGATGGTGTCGAGTGCGGTGACGACATCGCCCGAGATGCCGTTCAGGCTGTCGATCTCGGCGCCGATCTTGTCGGTCGCCTGCTTGGCCTGGTTGGCGAGGTTCTTCACTTCGGAAGCGACGACGGCAAAGCCCTTGCCGGCCTCGCCGGCCCGCGCCGATTCGATGGTCGCATTGAGCGCCAGCAGGTTGATCTGCCCGGTGATGTTGCCGATCATCTCCACAATGCCGCTCATCGATTGGGATGCGTCAGTGAGCCGCTTGGCCTGCGTATCCGCCACCGACACCTTGTCGACCGCGCCGGCCGCGGTCTCCCGCGACTTGACCATGGCTTCGGAAATCTCGCGCACCGATGCGTTGAGTTCTTCCGCGCCGGCGGCAACCGACTCCATCATGCCGCGCACGCGCTCGTTGCCCATGCGCACCAGCACCTGCTTGGTGACATCGGAGGCGTATTTGACCACCTTGAACGGCTTGCCATTGAGATCGAGGATCGGGTTGTAGGAGGCCTGGATGTAAATCTCCTTGCCGCCGCGGGCGACCCGCTTGAATTCGCCGGCCTGGTATTCGCCGCGATTGAGCGCCGCCCAGAATTCGCGATAGGCAGGAGCATCGCGCTCCGCCTGATCGACGAACATGCTGTGGTGACGCCCCTTGATGTCGCCGAGGGAGTAGCCGAGAGCGGCGAGGAAGTTGTTGTTCGCCGTGATGATGGTGCCATCGAGGTTGAACTCAATCACCGCCTGTGACTTGCCGATCGCTTCGAGCTGACCGGCGAGGTCGGCGTTCCGCAGCTTCTGCGCGGTAACATCGGTGGCAAACTTCACCACCTTGAAAGGCTTGCCCTTCTCGTCGAGCACCGGATTGTAGGAAGCCAGAATCCACACTTCCCGGCCGCCCTTGGCGATGCGCTTGTACTCGGCCGCCTGATATTCGCCGCGATTGAGCTTGGCCCAGAATTCGCGATAGTCGCTCGAATCGCGGTACGCCGGCTCGACGAACATGCTGTGATGCTTGCCCTGGATTTCGGCCAGCGAATAGCCCATGGCACCCAGGAAATTCTCGTTCGCCGTGACGATCGTGCCGTCCATGTTGAACTCGATCACCGCCTGCGCGCGCCCGGCCGCAGCCGCCTGCGCTGCGTATTCAATGTTCTGCAGCCGGACCGACGCGTCGGCCCACTCCACGACCGTTCCGGCGCGGCGGCCGCCGGCGTCCTTGAGCGGCGTCGCCACCAGGTCGAACGTCCAGGTGCCGACCTTGATGGTTCCACGATGCACGGACTTCAACCCTTCGAGCATGCGTCGCTGGTGGCTGGGGTTCTTGTGGAAGACGTCGATGTTCGTTCCGACCAACGTAGCCACGTTGAAATTCGGCAATTCTTTCCTGAGGTCGGCCTCGGCCTCCCGCAGCATCGCCGTCACCGCCTCGTTCATGTAGACGATGTTGAAGTTCTCGTCGGCGACCATGACCCTGGCGCTGATCGCATTGGCGGCCAAGAGGGCAATGTCATCCGATTTTGCTTTGCGACGAAACATGGAAATCTCCGTTACCTACCCGTAGTATTGCGATGAAGTTGAGAGTGCTGGCGCTATGCGACCCAAACGGGAGCTGCCCTGACGTGCTGCGCATTCATGGGAAGGCGCGCACATGGCTCGCGCGGAGCGCCAGCGGGACAGCGGCGAGGAAACGTCGGAACGTGAATCATCGACGCGGCTTCCCTGAGGAGAAAGGCGGGCTGCAAAGCAACAGCAATGGCTTTTGAACGATCACGAACGGGAAGGCGGATCACCGCGATCACAGGTCCGTAGTCTTTGAATCGAAGCCTAGGAAATCGGGGCAAACGATCCGTTAACTCGGCCTCCGCAAAAATACCGAGATCCGCAGGATTCATGCGGAGTCTCAATATCTTGCTATCCTTGCATGCCGCACTGCAGGCACACACCCTAGGCGTGTAGAAGTTCGCGAAAAAATCGTGCCCAGGCGTCGCGGCGGAAGCCACAGGGTTTCGATTTCGGCGGAGGACTGGCGGCGGCATTGACCCGGCCAACTTCAGATCGCTGCAGCTTTGCGGCGCGCGATCGCGACGAGCTCGCTGATGCGCTCGGAATGCGCAAGCAGGCGGGCTCGGCTTTCCGGATCATCGATCGCGCCGATGAGTTCCCGCGCCCGCGCATTCGACATTTCCAGCAGGAAAAGCGCCTCCTGCATGTCTTGCCTGGTTCCGAGCGGCATCAGGCCGATTTCTGCAACGTGGGCGGCAAGTCCGGCAAGAGCGGCCAGCGGATCGGACGCCGAGTTCTCGCGACGCACGTCGCGAATGGGTAGTTTCACAACATTATTGCTCGCCATGCTGGTGCCGAGACTCCCCGAAAGCAGGAGATGATTCCTGCGCTGTGCCAACGATTTAGGGAGAGCGACGAACGGGGTTGCAGGCTGGGCGTCATGCCAGATGCGACCACAGGTCCGTAGTCTGTTGAAGACAAAACTACGAAAATGGGAGTAATGATTCGTTAGTCCTGTTTCTGCCCGCTCGTTCGGAAACTGCACTCTCTTGTGTCGATCGGATTGAGAGCCATGCGTGCCGATCCCCTTTCGCGTTACCCGGCGCTGCACACCTCGCGCGTGGACGAGTTCGAGCATCTGCTGCGCGCTGTCTACGGCGCGCGAGGTTTCGACCTGCAGGACCCGTCATCCCTCTCGGTCCGCGGCAATTTTGCGCGACTGAGCGACATCGCGCTGGGCTTCGGCGCCTGTGGAACCGCGGCGACCATCGACTTCGAGGAAACCGATTTTGCGCGGCTGCAAATGCCGCTGCGCGGCGAAGGTAAGACCACGAGCGGCCGACAGTTCGCCATCATCGGCGCCGGCGACGCCTGCCTTGCGTCACCGGGGCAGTCCAGCGTGCTCGACTACGGCGCCGACTTCGAGCACCTTTTTCTGCGCGTAAGCTCCGCAGCGCTCCGACGCAAACTGGCGGTGCTGCTCGACAGACCAGCCCGTCGCGAGATCGAATTCGAACTTGCGCAATTCTCCAGCCCGGCCCTGTTGTCCGGTTTGCAGCGCATGGTCGAAATGCTCGCGAGCCAGCTCGACGACGAGCAGGCAATCATTTCTCCGCTCGCGCTGCGGGAAATCGAGCAGGCGGTCATTCTCCAGCTTCTGTTCGCCAGCCGCCACAGCTATAGCGACCTGCTTGACGGCGATCCGCGCAGTCCCGCACCAGCCCATCTCCGCCGCGTCGAAGCCTATATCGAGGCCAACTGGAACCGGCCGATCCTTATCGAGAACCTAGTCGAGTTGGCCGGCGTAAGCGCCCGCTCGCTCTACGACGGGTTCGAGAAGGCTTACGGATGTTCGCCGATGGTATACGTCAAGCACATCCGGCTGCGCCGGGCCTACGAACTGCTGACAAATGCGGAGGAGCCGACGACCGTGACCGGCGTCGCGTTCACCTGTGGCTTTTCAAATCTCGGTCACTTCGCCAACGACTATCGGTCCACTTTCGGCGAATTTCCCTCGGACACGCTTCGCAGGGCGAACGCGATCATCTGACCGGCTGGCGGCACCCCAGGCGCCGCCGGCTGCGGACGAATATATTGCGGGCAGGGCAATGGTGCCCAGGAAAGGACTCGAACCTTCACGGCCGTGAAGCCACTGGCACCTGAAGCCAGCGCGTCTACCAATTCCGCCACCTGGGCCCGGGGCGGGTTACTAAGGACGCCTTGCGTGATTGTCAAATCGGCGGATTGCGGTCCAAATCCGCTGTACAGCGCCGACACGACGGCGTATCGCAAATTCGCTAGAATCGCACATGGCCTGAGCTTTTGACCGCAGGATTGATCCCCAATGGCACCGAACATGGCACCCAACCAGGAAACGCTCGTCACGGTCTTCGGCGGATCGGGTTTTCTGGGGCGGCATGTGGTGCGGGCGCTGGCCAGGCGGGACTACCGCATCCGGGTCGCGGTTCGGCGGCCGGAGCTGGCCGGACACCTGCAGCCGCTGGGCCGGGTCGGCCAGATCCATGCGGTGCAGGCCAATGTACGCTACCCCGCCTCCGTCGAGACCGCCGTGCGCGGCGCCGGGGCCGTGGTCAACCTGGTCGGAGTTCTCAGCACGTCAGGTGAGCAGTCGTTCGAGGCGGTCCACGCTCACGCATCCGAGACGATGGCGAAGGCGGCGGCGTCAGTCGGTGCCCGCGTGGTGCATGTCTCCGCCATCGGCGCCGACGAGCATTCCACCTCGCAATATGCCCGCACCAAGGCGGCCGGAGAGCAGGCCACGCTTGCCGCCGTGCCTGCCGCCACGATCATGCGGCCCGCGGTGGTATTCGGTCCGGAAGACCAGTTCACCAACCGCTTTGCCGCGCTGGCCCAGATGTCGCCGGTGCTGCCCCTGATCGGCGGCGGCACGACCCGGATGCAGCCCGTCTATGTCGGCGATGTCGCGACCGCGGTGGCCGACGCCGTCGACGGCAAGGCCAAGGCCGGCGCGATCTACGAGCTCGGCGGGCCGGAAGTGCTCACCATGCGCGAGATCATGCAGATGATCCTCGACATCACCGACCGCAACCGATTGCTGGCGCCGCTGCCCTTCGCCCTCGCCAAGTTCAAGGCGGCGTTCCTGCAATTTGCACCGGGCCTGTTGAAGCTGACGCCGGATCAGGTCGAGCTCCTCAAGACCGACAAGGTGGTCTCCGAAGCCGCCAAGGCCGCCGGCCTGACACTGCAGGGGCTCGGCATCGCCCCGGATTCGATGGAAGCGATTTGTCCGCAATATCTCTGGCGCTTCCGTCCGATGGGACAATTCCAGCGCAAGAATGTGTGAGAGGCGCGCCGTCGGCGCCCTGTCGTTGCACGGCTCGCGGAGACGGCTCGTCGCTGCGCTCCTCGCAATGACGCCGGCAGCGTTCTATGCCGCCGTCACTTCCCCAGCGCCAGCGCGATCAAACCCAGCGTACCGACGATGACGCGCCACCAGGCGAACAGAACGAAGCCGTGGCGTTGCACATAGGTGAGGAACGTCTTCACCACGATCATCGCCGTGATGAACGACACCACGAAGCCGATGGCGACGATGCCGAGATTGCCGGTCGTCATGTCCTCATGGCTCTTGTAGAAATCATAGGCGAAGGCGCCGACCATGGTCGGGATGGCAAGAAAGAACGAGAACTCCGCCGCCGAGCGCTTGTCGGCGCCGAGCAGCATCGCCGCCACGATCGAGGCGCCGGAGCGCGACACGCCGGGAATCATCGCCAGGCACTGCGCGACGCCGATCCAGAGATACATCGGCAACGGAAAACGCATGGCGTCATCCTCGCGCACCTCGAGCTCGAGCTGATCGACCCAGAGCAGGATCGCGCCGCCGACGATCAGCGTGAAGCACACGACCCATGGATTGAACAGATAGCCCTTGATGAACTTGCCCGCGATCAGCCCGAGCACCACCGCCGGGAGGAACGCGATCAGCACGCCGATCACGAAGCGCCGCGCGTCCGGATCGCTGAACATGTTGATGGCGACGCGCCAGAGCTTGAAGAAATACAGCGCGACGATCGCAAGAATAGCGCCAAGCTGGATCAGGATGGTGAAGCTCTTCCAGAATTCGCCTTCGCCCAGATCGAAGAAGCGCTCGGCCAGCAGCATGTGGCCGGTCGAGGACACCGGCAGGAACTCCGTGACCCCCTCGATGATGCCGAGAATGATCGCCCTGATCGTATCAGACATCATGCCGAGGCCCGCTTTCGTGTTAAGACCCGCAATCGCTGCCGGTGCAAAAAGCCGTGCTCTTCTCGCTTATTCGTTCCATCGCCGCAATCGCAAAAAGCGCAAAATCACCGGTTGCCTCAAGCGCGTGCTGAGTTACGCTGCCAGCGCGCCGTGCAATTGAGGATTTCTTAAATCAGTTCCGCCTAGTCCAAGAGCTGCATGTTCACGCTGTTTCACCACGCCTTCTGCCCGCATTCGCGCTTCGCCCGGCTGATCCTCGGCGAATATGGCTTTGACGTGCGGCTGGTGGAAGAACGGGTCTGGGAGCGGCGCGAGGCGTTTCTCGCGCTCAATCCCGCAGGTACGACACCGGTGCTGTTCGCCGAGGGCATGCCCGCAATCCCGGGCGCCGGCATCATCGCCGAATTCATCGATGAGGCCTATGGCGGCGAGATGGAGCAAAGGCGCCTGATGCCGCTTGCCATGGGCGAACGCATCGAGGTGCGCCGGCTGATGGCGTGGTTCAACGAAAAGTTCTTCGAGGAAGTGTCCGGTCCGATCGTCACCGAGCGCATCTACAAGCGCTTCATGAGCGAACAGGATGGCGGCGGCGCCCCGGCCACGGACGTGATCCGCGCGGCCAAGAACAATGTGCGCTATCATCTGTCCTACATCGGCTGGCTGGCGCGGACGCGAAACTTTCTCGCCGGCGACCGGCCGACCTATGCCGATCTCGCCGCCGCGGCGCATCTTTCGGCGATCGACTATCTGGGCGACGTACCGTGGTCGGAAGACGAGGCGGCAAAGGCATGGTACGCGCGAGTGAAATCCCGCCCGTCGTTCCGTCCGCTGCTCAGCGAATGGCTCGCGGGCGTGCCGGCCTCGCGGACCTATGTGGATCTCGACTTCTGAGCGCGACCGAAAAACTCTCTCCCCTGGAAGTGAAGGCCGCGCTCGCGCGCCAGGCGGCCGCGCTCGGCTTCGACGGCATCGGCGTGACCGACCCGGATGCGATTGGCGAAGCCGGGCTTCGCTTTCGCGAGTTTCTCGAGGCAGGCAACCATGGCGACATGGACTGGCTTGCGGCCAGGCCCGAGCGGCGAATGCACCCCCGCGCGCTGTGGCCGGGCGTACGCTCGATCGTGATGCTCGGCTTCAATTACGGGCCGGATGAAGACCCTCTTCTTGTCCTGCAGAAGCGCACGCGCGGCGCGATCTCGGTCTATGCGCAGGGCGACGACTATCACGACGTCATCAAGAAGCGACTGAAAACGCTGGCGCGCTGGCTGGCCGCTACGACCGGCGACGAAGTGAAAATATTCATCGATACCGCGGCGGTGATGGAGAAACCCCTGGCACAGGCTGCAGGTCTCGGCTGGCAGGGCAAGCACACCAATCTCGTCTCGCGCGAGTTCGGCTCCTGGCTGTTCCTCGGCGCGATCTTTTCCGCCTCCCAGCTGCCGCGCGACGAGCCCGACATCGACCGTTGCGGCTCCTGCACGGCCTGCCAGGACGTCTGCCCGACGGCAGCCTTTCCCGCGCCCTACAGGCTCGATGCGCGGCGCTGCATCTCGTATCTGACCATCGAGAACAAGGGGCAGATCCCGCGCGAATTCCGCAAAGCGCTCGGTAACCGCATCTACGGTTGCGACGACTGTCTCGCCGTTTGCCCCTGGAACAAATTTGCGCAAGCGGGTCGCGAAGCAAAGCTCGCCGCGCGCGCCGCGTTGCGCGCACCTTCCCTCGCCGAGCTCGTCCGGCTCGATGAGTTTGCCTTCCGCACGCTGTTCGCCAAATCCCCCGTCAAGCGCATCGGCCGCGACCGCTTCGTGCGCAACGTGCTGATCGCGATCGGAAACTCCGCCGATGCGACGCTGGCCGGCGAGGCCGAGCGCCTGCTCGACGATGAGAGTCCGCTGGTGCGCGGCGCAGCCGTGTGGGCGTTGGCGCAACTGATCCCGCCAGATGCATTCGCTGCACAGTCAGGCAGGGCCGCAGCAGAACCCGATGAGGGCGTGCGTGAGGAATGGAGGGCCTGCGCCTCCTGCCCTTGATTTCGCGCCTCGGTTTCCGCCATGGTCGCCGGCCATGAAAAAAGAACCCTTCTTCGCCGAACAGGGCGACGCCTTCATCCCCCAACCAATCTCCAACGGTCCCTGGAATCCGGACTCCATGCATGGCCGCGTCGTGGTCGGCCTGCTCGCCCATGTCATCGAGCAGCGTCACGGATCGGCCGAATTCGTGCCGGCACGCCTCACCGTCGACATGTTTCGCCTGCCCGACATCCACACGCCCGTTCAGGTCACCACGAACCTCGTCCGCGACGGAATGCGGATCAAGGTGGTGGAAGCGGAGTTCTTCTCCGGCGGGACCAGTATGGCGCGCGCCTCCTGTCAGCTCCTGCGCCGGACGGAAAGCGCCCCGGGCAAGGTGTGGTCACCTCCAAACTGGGATGCGCCGCTGCCGGATACGATTCCGGCACCAACCGATCCGCGGCTCGGCATGAACGGCAAATGGACCACGCGGCCGATCGTCGGCCATATGGGCTCGCTCGGCCCGCGGCGGCTGTGGATGAGCGAGGTGCGCGAACTGGTCCACGGCGTTCCGATGTCGCCCTTCGTCCATGTCGCCACGGGCGCAGACTTTGCAAGCCCCTTCGCCAATGCCGGCGACCAGGGCCTCGGCTACATCAACAGCGACGTCACGCTCTATCTGCATCGCCTGCCGGCGACTCGCTGGATCGGCTTCGAGGTGGTCAACCATCACGCCACCGACGGCGTCGCGATCGGCGAATGCTGGCTTTATGACGAGAAAGGCCCGATCGGCACCGCCACGGTCGCGGCCCTCGCGCAGCGCAAGCCGATGACGAACGTTCCGCCGCCGTGAACCGCTCGTCGTCGTTCCGGGGCATCGCGACAGCGATGAACCCGGAATCTCGACCGGCAATCTCTGGATTCCGGGTTCGCGCTGCGCGCGCCCCGGAATGACGCTTAGATAGAAATCTACGCCAGATGCCGCTGCATCTCCGGCCGCGCCTTCAGTGACGCGCCCTGCTTGGCAAATATCTTCGCAATCCGCTCCGGCGCGAAGTTCATGTCGACAAAGGCCGGCGCGGTATTGGCGACCTCGTGATATTCGAGAATCTTTCCATCGCGCAGCTTCATCATGGCCACGCCCTCGAACATCACCCGCGCGCCCTTCGCCTCGGGCAGAGTCGAGCGATAGCTGAAGGTGTAGTGCGCATAGAGCGTCTTGCCATCGCTGACCGGCGAAAGCATGTCCCAGCGGAAATCGGTCGCGGTGCGATAGAAGACCTCGTCGATCATCTCGGCAATTTTCACCCGGCCCTTGAACGCGCCGTAGAACACGTCGTGATAGACGCCGTCCTCGCAGAACAATTCGGCGAAGGCCTTGCCGTTGTGCTGTTCGACGGCGTCGCAGAAGGCGCGCAGCAATTGCTCCGTGTTCATGGCGTTTTTCTCCCTTGCGCAGGCGAGTTTACCCGATCTCCGCCACCGCGGCCATGAGGCGCGCGATATCCTGCGGGCGGGACAGGCGGTGGTCGCCGTCCTGGATCATGGTAAGGACCACGTCCTCCGCCGGCAGCCGCTCGGCAAGCGCAAACGCATGCTGCCAGGGCACGTCGGGGTCCTGCGCACCCTGCAGGATGCGGACGGGACAGCCGACATCG
>JAHCKB010000172.1 GCA_026125985.1 Bradyrhizobium sp. | reverse complement strand
TGCCGACCACAGACCGCTGACAGAGGGCAGAGCCGGTCGCCCTCTGCTTCGGTCTCGCTTCCATCTCGCTTCTGGCGCCGCTGTTGAATATCCGAGCACGGAGGGCTTAGGTGAGGAAAGCCCAGGCTTGGTTCGGGATTGGAAAGAAAGCCAGCCAACGCGCAGTTGACAGAGAGCAATTCGCTACCTGGAGCCGTTCTGCCCATCCCGCCCGTGTCATCGGAGGCTGCAATGCGTTCGGCTAGCTTGCGTGAGTGACGCCTCCTCGCGTCCGGCGACTGGCCAACAAGAAGCGCTGGGTTAACGCCATAGCGTTCGAGTTCGGCGACGTAGTTGAGGGAAGCCTCAATGGAGGGAAGAAGAAGTACGATATGTAGCCCGCTTCGGGACAGGGCCACGACGATCAAAAGGATTAGCGTTGACTTACCCGATCCCGGCAGGCCGATGAGATGCTTGACCTTGGAGATCTCGATGGTGTCGGTGGATGCGAGCGCTTCTTTCGAAGGCGAGAGAACCGAAAACAGCGGATTTCCAACGTCGTCGCGCAATCTCGCCTTGAAGTTACCCGGAATTCGTTCGGGCGCGCTCGCATCAATCGCGTCGAGCTCGTCTGCAATTCGCTCTAGCTCGGCGAGCGTGATTTTGATCGGACTCCGGTTCCGAGGCGTCAAGTCGAGGCGGGGAGCGCTTGCCAGCTTTCCCGCAAGAGCCGAAGTGTCTGCGACCAAGGATTCGTTCCCGCCCAGGAACTCACCGGGAATTTTGAACGGCCGATCAACGTCAGCGGTCGATTTTTGCCAGGTTCGATCGGGCAGCGGCACCGAAAGCGCGTTGATCATCGACACATACGCGGGATCGTTCTCCCGAACACGTAGACTGAAACTAAGACGGTCATCCAGCGTGATCGCAAACGGAGGCTCGACATAGTCGGGGCTCAGCCGGTTCTCTGCCTCCCATGTCGCCCAATCAGATATCGCTTCCCGCAACGTTGCGTCGGAGACGATCGAAATTCCCATCTGCCTGAGATTGAAGGCCGGCAATGAGAAACTTGTCAACGCCGGGTGATCGACTATCGATCGATATCCTGACAGAAGCGCCGGTGCACCGCGTAGCTCTCTTCTTCCGAGAAAATGGTGGAACGCGGCGCACACCCACTGGACGCGCAAGGCACGGTCGAAGGTTGCGGGGGATGATCTCATCTCGTCAGTGCCTCGATCGCGCCCGAAGCCGTCATGAATTCGACCGGCGTCTTTCCGCGGTAATTTGCTGTGAGATCGCGCAGATACCCACGATGGCTTCGGGTTCTGACATCAGGAATGGCGATAATACGTCTGTCGAATTGAGCGAGCCCCCCGATCGATCGCGAAAGACGCTCGGCGAGTGTCATTGGACAGAAGTAAGACTTTACGTCCACGCCCAACTCGTAGGTGATGCCGACGTCGACAGCGTCTTGCCCCGGATATAGCTTTACTTGCAATCCGCGGCGCTGCAACTCGTCGAATAGTCTAATCTCGGGCAGGCCTGGTCCAACCCAGCTAGTGAGCACGTCATTAGAAACGGTCCGCCATTCGGTGGGATCATCGATGACACGGCCAGCGCGAGGCGTGGGAGTCTCCTCGATGCAACCACGGACCCGGCACCGTCCAGACGGAAATCGGGCGATGTCTCTTGAAGGATACAAAAGCGATCCGCAGCCTTCGCAGGTGCGAGATTTTCCATCCGGAAAGATTGCCGACACGGGAACGGGCCGAAGCCAGGTACGATAGACGTCCCCGAACTTCGTCAGACCGCTTTCGAGAAAGAATTCGGCCAGCGATCGGTGATTATCAACGGGATTGCGGACGATGCGTTCGCGGACGAGCGTGTAAGCCTCGTCGGCTCTTCGTCCTTGTGCTCTGACGGCTTCTCTAAGTTTCCGATGATGGATTTCCTCGTAAGCGTCGCCTTCGCTCGAGATGGAGCCGATCTCAATGCAATCATCCGTTGGCAGGCCTGTCCCGACGTCGATCAGGATCGCTCGGCCGTAAACGAAGTTCTCACCAAGCCCGGGTATGCCCCAGTCCATCAGCGGCCGACAGGCAAGATCCATCAGGACGTGGACGTTTGCGCCAAAATCCTCGACCTGTTCGATGAGGCACTGACGGGAAAGTCGCTCCATGCCTGACCGAAGACTTTGCGGCATTTCATCCTGTCTGACGATCGCGCCTTCGGCCACGAGCCTCGCCATATCGACGAATCCTTTGGCGAGTAGCCTGGTCAACACGATGAGCTCATCATCTCGCACGGGCATTTCGTTCTTCTCCTGGAGATGGGCCATCCGCCTCGAAGCCAACGCGTTTCAGAGCTTCTCGAGCCTCCTTCCAGTTCAAAACGATGATGTGCTGATGTCGTGAGTCCTTCAACTTGGCGTCCTCTAGAAGGCCAAGCCGTTTGAGGACATAAAAAAGCATCGCATAACGGATCTTTAGTCTGAGGCGTCCATCTCGCATGCCATAGTCTTTGGAGACGATTTCTTGCTGACCAGGGGTCAAGGATGGATGCGGCCCGATTGCGACCTCGAAGGTGGTCTGCCAGAGAACGTCGTCCGTGGCGACCGCGCCGGATGGTCCGGGGAGCCGCGCATCAATGATGCGCGGGAGCAGAAAATCCTGAAACCCATTGTCGAGATGACAATAAGCTCGGGCGTGCCAACGAAAGCCGTCATATCCGAGTGCATGCGGCGTTATGCGACGCCAGATTGGCCCCGGACGAGACTTGTTCATGGACTGGTAGCGAACCTCGATCGATCCGCTATCCCGTATTGCGTCGAGCACTGAACGAAGTGCTACCGGAGAGACCTCGCGGCGAGGGGTTAGAGCAACGTCGATCGCAGGAGGCGTTCGGATCCAAGATTCGGATTGCTCGACAAAGCCATCGGCCAATAATCGCAAGCGAGACAAATACGTGTCGGAATCCGGCTTCAGGAAACGCGGCTTGAAAGCATTGCTTGCGACATATCGCTTCGCGCTCTTGTCGTAGAGTGCATTGCCCGGCGCGATCTCTTGATAAAGCGACAAATCTTTGGAGGCTTGCGGCATCGAAACCGCAAACATCTCCATGATGTCTGCCCGATTAGCCCCGCCCTCCCAGAACAGGCGAAATTCAATGAACTCGAGGCGTTTCTCGACGCCCCAATTCAAGTTCAGGCCTTCCCTAACTTCGGTCACGTTTCGAGCCTATATGGATACGAAGTAGACCCATCTACTTTATATGCTGATGACTTGTCAAGGATGCAACTAAAGGTTATACTCAGTTTTATTCGGACGAGCTGCCATCGAATGGTCCGCGGCACAATGCTATGGCGCGGACCCTCGCCCTCCTGCGCGAGGCGGCCTCGAGGCGGCTCAGACACAAAATTCGTAGTTCGGGCTGGACGGCGAGCTTCTCGAACGATCGAGAGGGCTGGCTGACCCGGGTTTTTGGCGGCAGGGGAGAGCGACAAATTTGTCAGTGACGGAAGCAGAATGGAAGGCGGCGGCGCTTGCTCTGCCTGGCGAACTCGCCAAAGTGGACCGCAATGACGGTGCGGTGGCCTTGCCGAGGCAATTTTTCTTGTTTGGAGATCCCTGGCCGGTGCCCCGTCGCCGATCAAGCAACTGTACTCGCTGATTCCTGAGTCGGACATGATGACGCTCGCCGAATCGGTCGACGTGCGTCTCCCGAATTTCGACCTCACTGTCAGCGGGACGCTCTCGGACACTGAACTGGTTGGGCAGCTAGGCGCATGTCTCCGCGCCTTGGAGCAGGAGTTTGCTGCGCTGCACCTTGGCAACTGGCGCAGTAATCCGAACGACTGGAAAGTCGGTAACGATGCGGCCCATTTCATTCCGATGGGCCGGATTGGCTGGCGCCAGCCGAAAAGTCCGGAAGACGACCGGCGGCCTTTTGACCAACGGGGGTTGCTTCAAGTTCGCCTGATACCGACCGTTGTCGATGGTGCCACGGTTCGGCTCGAGCGACCTGACCGTCTCGCCTCGCCAACCTTCAAGAACTTCGGCGCCGTGCTTTTCCCGGGCGCCCAGTTCAAGTTCGATGATAAGCCGACGACATTCGTTGTAGACGCGGTCAAACTTCCCAACGGGTCCGAAATCATCGCGAAGGCATGTGAGGCGGCTCATAAGGAGGGCTAACATGTGTCCGCGCGAGAACCTCATTCGCGTCGAAATGGCCAACAGCACCAACGTCCGTCTGCTGGTAAAATTGAACGAATGCGGACTTTTGCCTGAGGAACTCCGATCCGATCTCGTGGCTATCTAAGTCAGGTAGAAAAAGCTCAGTACAAGCTTACTCTCATCGAGAAATAGCCAGATGACTTCCGAAATCAGCGATCGGTCCGGCGATCAGACGTCGGCCGGGGCCAACGACGGTTTCGTCCGCGAGCATTTCGCGAAAAACGGCTTGGACTGGGGTGTCGGCGATCTTCTTCTGGCGGCTGGATCGCTCGACGTTCTGGGCGAACTTCTTGCCTGCGTCCTCAACACTTTCGAAGGGGAAACCCAAAAGCGGGCCGTCCATCGGATCGTGTTGGTTCAGCCTGCCGACTTGGGCGACGAGCGGCCCGTATTGGCCGCGATCGCCGAGGCCATACAGCGCTGGCGCGGCGCGAAGCTTTCGCCCGAAGAGGAGGGAATCGTATCGAGGGCGTTACGCGTCGTCCCGATCCCGACGCTGGCAGCAGAAAGCGTGATTTCCGCCGTCGGGGAGGTTGAATCGCGGTCAGCCGTGGTGATTCGATCCGCAGCGACCTTCCGGGTCGCCGACCTGCCGCCCCGGACTTCAGCCGGACAACTGGGCCTGCCCGAGGACGCATGGGCTCCTCACCTGCACGCTCTCTGCGTCCGGGCCCTTGAAGCGATCAGCGATCGGCAGGCTTACCTAGTCATCGACGCCGGCGAGGAATGGCCGATTCGCGGCGAGAACCAGGACCTGCTCAAATCTGTTGAAGGGCTCGGAGTTCTTGGCGGCGGCATTCCAGGCTCGGCTGCTGAGCTCCTGTCGTCCCATCTCGATAGCTGGACGGAGGCCATCCGGACGGGCGCTATCGGGCCGATCCAGCGTGAGATCGACGCGCTTCCGTCCCGCTTCGACGGCATGAAGCCGCTCTTGCACCTCCAATTGCTGAGGAAGGCCGGACTCGATGGTTTCGCTAGGCAGGCGATCGCGAAGATGCCTGCGGATTTCCCGCGACTTCGGCCGGCGGACGCGGTCGTCGTCGCCGAGATCGCGCTCGAATTGGGTCAGCCCGACGCTGCCCGGCGAATACTGAGCGACGTCGATCCCGAGGTCTTGGCCTCGGAGTTTCTGGAGACTTTTCTCAGGCTTGCCGTTGTCTTGGGACTTCAGGAGCCCGGCAAACGCGCCGAGCGTCTGCTCGAGACGAAGTATCCTACTTCGCTCGGGCTGGCGTGGCATCGAATAGAACGGGCGATCACATCCTTCGATTATCGGTCCGCGGCGGAGATCGCGTCGAAGCAAGCCGCACCACATGCGGCGGAGCACGCCGCGGTCTATGCCTTGGTCGCGGACCGCTTCGATGGCAACGCTCCGGACTATTCGGGAGCCATTGAAGCAAGTCGGAATTTCCCGCCGCAGTATCGACGTCTCGCTGCCAGACTGATCTGCGAGAACGCGCTTCACCGCGGCCGACCAGTCACGGTGTTGGACCTCGTTCTTGCCGTGGCGACGGAAGATTTCGATGAAGGGCTGGCCCGGCTGAGCCTTCGCGCGGTCCGTGACTGTCTTGTCGTGCGCCCAGAGTCCGGCGAGAAGTTGACGAAGGCGATCTCGGCAGTCCTTGCCGTCGTGGCGCGGACGCCTTACGACGGCGACCTCCGGAACCAACTCACGCGCACCCTGTCGGTCGAATCCATGGGTCTTCACGGATTGGCGATTCTCATGTCGATCGCGCTCGACCTCGCGAAGCGTCCGCAGAAGCCCGAACCGCTCGCGGATTTGAGTGCCTGGCCGAAGCCGGCTTCGCCCGACGCCATCCTCGACGCTATCGGTCCGACGCTTCAATGGATGTCCAAGGCGAGCCCGGTGATGATCGGCCGCGCCGTGCTCCCCGACGCGCTCATCCCGGCGAACGTGGATTCCATCGTTGCGGGATTGCTTCGCTTTCTGGAATTCCAGCCGATCGATACCGAACAAGGTTCCGGATTGTTTGAGCAGATCCTCGTTTGCGCAGTGGCCCTTGTCCCCCGCGCGAGCATAAAGGACATGGACCTCTCGATGATCCGGCTGGCTGCCGTTCGGTTTGCGCTCGCCAACCGGCACCAGCTGGCACGCAACTATGCCGAAACCGCGCTTATGCTCGCGGGAGACGTGCCTCGGCGGGCGCGGATCGCGTGGCTGTGTCACGGCGACGTCTATGCCCGCAACAATAACCTCCACGAAGCGCTGATCGCCGCATGTTGTGGCTTCATGGCGGACGGAAGCGCGACGCCGGATCAGATCTGGTACGAAAGCATGCTGCTGTTCCGTATCGCGCGAGATCTCGGCATGACTGACCACGCGCTCGGCTTTCTCGATGCCGGTAGTCAAGCCTTGTCGCAGTTCGGCGCGCTCGGGAAGTTCAAGGTGCAGCTCGACACCTCCGCGCTGCAGCTCCGGATGCTCAACCTGATGAAAGGGGACGACGTTGACGCCGCCGCGCTTCCCGATTTGATGGCCGATCTCGTCGAGAATGCGAGGAACGTGCTTAACGGAGAACATCAGATCGGTCCCGTGGCGGCCACACTCGGGCAGATCGTGCGTGAGGCACGCATGGCCGGCCTCGATGTCTCACCGGAGACGTTGGCTGTGCTTGCCGAACTGTCGAAGAGAAGTGATGCTTCGCAGACGCCCGTGCTCGAGGCGGCATCGAAGGAAGCGCCTTCCGCGGCGGAGCTTCATGCTCTCGTTCGCAATCTCGAGTCGGCCCAGCATGCGGAAGATTTCGCATTTGATCTGAGGCATCTCATCGTCATGGCGCAGCGGCTTTTGTCGAGCGAAGAAGCCACGGCCAGCCCGGAGGTGGCGGCGTTCGGTGTCGAGCTCGTCAGCGATCTCGCCATCGTTGCTCCCGGATCGAAGGATCCGGTCCTCCCGCACGAAGTCGGTCGGCCCTTGGCACAGGCCGCCGCACTGGCGGCGGCCACTTCGCTGGCCGTGGTATTCGTCGGGATGGGCTCGGAAGGCGCTTTGCTACGCGTGACCGTCGGTCCAGAAGGCGCGATGCCTCCCGTGCGGGAGGACAAGACGGTGTTCGATCGCGAGCGCTTCCGCAAGTGGGCCGCAGAATTTCCGTTCAAATACGGCGTGGACGAGAAGACCTTCAACCTGTTTCACACGAGTACGGAGGGGCTCGGGGTGACCGAATTTCCGCAGCGTGCGGCGATCGTGGCAAGCACCGCTTTGCAGCGGATCCCGCCGAATATTCTCCGAATCGGGGATGCACTTGCGGGCGACGATCATCAGCTATTTCTAGTCCCCTCTATGGCTTGGTTCGAAGTGGTCCGCGCAGCGCCGGCGAAACCGGGGCGGTATGCGGCGTGGATTTCCACCGAGACCACTCCCGAGGGGAGCCTGACGCTTCAGATCATGGCGGACCGATTGCGCGATACGTTGCACGAACATGGGATCGATCTGGACGAGGAGCCTGAAATTCCGAAAAGGCTGGCGGGTGCCGAACTCGCCGTCGTCGCGGCTCACGGAGGCCTTCTGCCGGGAGGTCATTACTTCCATGTCATAGCGAACGACGCCGAATTGAGGTCAGCTGCGCGGCGCTTCGCGGAGGCCATCCGAGGCGCGGAAGTCGCGGTGCTCTTCGTTTGCAGCGGCGGGCGGGTGGACAGCCACTCTATGTCGAACACGACGGTGGGCCTGGTGAAGTATGCGCTCGAAGCCGGCTGCAAGTGCGTAGTCGCCTCGCCCTGGCCGTTGGATTCCAGGGTCCCATCCTATTGGTTGCCAGCCTTTCTTTCCGCCTGGGAGAAAGGACAGGCGGTCGTCGATGCGGCGTTCGAGGCCAATCAGGCAGTCAAGTCCCGCTTCAGCGCCGAGCAACGCGATTACCTGGCCATGAGCGTCTACGGAGACGGGGTACGCACGCGCGCGCCGCGGCCGGGTGATTGATCCTGTAGCTTGACCTACCCGAGATTGCCGACGTATCGGTTTACGATGCGAAACAGCGCACTAATGGAAGCTTGGTTTGTCGTGATCGAATAAAGATTGCACATCGATCAGGATTCGGTTCGAGTGTGGCGCGGCTGCCACGTCAACTGTAGCAAAGTCGCGGATGGACGGCGGCCCGCCTTGGCGCATTTGCGGCAGCGCAGCCGGCTGGCGAGATCATGCACGAAGGTGGTGGGCGGGTGCTTCATCGCAGCGAGGTCCACGTCGCTCGGCGTCTTGCAGCGCGCGCACCTGATCTCCAGCCAGGGGAAGCCTCCATTCACAGCCTGGTCGATGGTCGGCGACGGATCTATCGGTTCGCCGTCGCTCCACATCCGCTCGTTCCAGCTTTCGCACAGAAGTCTGTCGGCCTGCTGGATCATCGCCTCACCTTTGGCCCGCATCTCAGCCGATTGGGCGGCCAGGATGTTGGCCATCGCGCGTGCCTTGCCAAGCTCTTTCGCCAGAGCCTTGCGATCGCCGCTCGATAGGGGCGTAGGGTGATACTTCGGGGCCATCCGGACACTCAGGCGCCAAGAAATCGGATCGGCGATCCGGAGCGGGCTACGGCGTCTCGAACGCCGGCCAGCACCCGTCTTCTTCATGCCTGCCGGTACGCTGTTGGCAGGTTTTGTCGAGCAGCCGCTGCGCGACGTCCTTCCAGACCGCGTTGCCGCCGTACAATCGGACTGCATCGGCAGTCTGGATTTCCACGATCCGCTCGCAGCGGCGGCAGGAGACGCGCAGGACGTGGCGCTGGATTTCCGACAGACGTCGCTGCCGCATCTGGGCCCCGGTGGCGCCGGCGCGAGGGTCTTTGAGGACCGATTCCCAGTATTCGGCCGGGAGGGGTGCGTCTGGAGCCGCAGCGGATGGGCCCGGCCTACGAGCGGCTTCAGCGGCCAGTTTTTCCATCTGTTTCGGGGTCGGCATGCGCCAGCTCGCGGGTCGGTCGGTCATTCCGAATTAGAACATAAGAAGAACAAAAGTCGAGTCCACTCAAGCCCCACCCGAGAAAAATCATCCAGTTGGAAGGGGGCACGATGTCGGAACCAAGCTGGGCCGTTCGTCTTGAATCCGGCATCAGTAATGGAGTTCCCCCGCCATGGCCCCTCGCGCGAACTGGAAAGGCTTCCTGCGTCTTTCCCTCGTCACCTGTCCGATCGCGCTCTATCCGGCCACGTCGGAATCCGAAAAAGTGTCTTTCAACCAGCTCAACCGGAAGACCGGCCATCGCATCAAGTACGCCAAGGTGGATGCTGACACCGGCGAGGAGGTCGCCAACGAGGACATCGTCAAGGGCTACAAGGTCGACACCGATACCTTCATCGAGGTGACGAAGGAGGAGCTCGAGAACGTCGCGCTGGAATCGACGCGAACCATCGAGATCGACGAGTTCGTCGACCGCAGCGAGATCGATCCGAGATATCTCATCCGGCCTTACTATTTGCGCCCCGACGGCAAGGTCGGGCACGACGCTTTCGCCGT
>JAHCKB010000171.1 GCA_026125985.1 Bradyrhizobium sp. | reverse complement strand
ACGAGCAGGTCGGCGACCGCGCGGTGCTATATGCGCAGCGCCGACCTGAGCTTGGCGAAAGCACGCGCGATCGCGATCCAGAGGCGGTCGATCCACGGCCGCTGCCGCTCGTCGTGAACGACATGACGCGCGATCTGACTGCGCATGACGGTCGACGCCTGGGCTGCCGAGAACGCAGGCAGCCATTCGACGTTGCCGCCCACGATGACGTAGTGCGACTTGCAGGGGGCGTCGCAGACCGAAATCGAAGGCCGAACGGTCGGCGTGCCGTTCTGAGCAAATACCTGGTGGCTGTCAGGCACCAGCAGCATTACTCGATGCCCGCAGCCGCACGCGCAAGACAGGGCCGCCACCTCGAACTCCTCCGAGTGATATAGCACCTCCTCCGCAAGCTGCTTCGGCAAGCGCTCGACGGCCTGATAAGTGAACCGGATCGCGGTCATCTTACTTGTCGACCTCCAGCGTAGCGGTATCGAAGATGCTGCAGGTCGCCTCGTCGAGGCGTTCGAGCAGCTTGAAGTGCTGCTTGAACTTGATCACGGCCATGACGGCGTTGAGGGCGTTCAGCTCGGTGATTTGCGCCTGCTTGCGGTACTCGTTGGCCTTGGCGTTCTCCGTCGGCAGCCGCGCGGTTCCGACGTTGTCGTCGAACGCCTTGCGGTCGGTGCCGGTCACGCGAATGAATCCGCTCAGGCCGACGAGGGATCGATCGAGCCCCATGCCGCAGTCGACGTACGGAATGCCGCGCGCGCTGAGCCAATCGACGATCAGGAGGCGGGCCGGGCCGTCGTCGACGGACACGAAGACGAAGTCGAAGGCGCTCAGGCGGTTGATGTTGGCGGCGGTGATGCGTTCCGGCACTGCCTCCAAGCCCGCGTGCCAGTTTCCGTAGTGTCGGGCCAGGGCGTCCACCTTGAGCTCGCCGATGGCGCGGGGAACGAAGCCCGGTATCCGGAAGATCGTATGGACATGCACCTTGTCGTCGTCGAACAGCGCGATACGGTCGAGATGCGTTCTCGCGATGAAATCCAGGATGTAGGATCCCGTGCCGCCGAGGCCGATGATCGCGACGCGCTTTCCGCGGAGCAGGGAGGAGATGTCGTTCATATGATACCTTGAGGACATCGTGTCTGGGAAGCGCAGGGGGCTGCCTTGCGCCGCCGCCTTCACGGCAACGCCGCGCAGGGGCGTCGCGTCCGGATAAGCGGCGAGCGCCGGCGCCGTGATCGCGTCGAGATAGGTCTGCACCTTCTCTTCGAACGAGCGGTAGGCGCGGTTCTCGCCGTTCTCCTGCAGCTTGAACGAGAACGACTGATTGGCGACGAGATCCGGAGTGATCGTCACAGGATTCGGTCCGCCGCCTAGCCTGATCTGGCGCCCTTGCTGGTCGAATGGGCGGGTACCACGCCACCATGCCTGATGATCAGACGGCGGGTCGATCACGGCGCCATTCAGGTCCAGGGGACTGGCCCAATCTCCATGCTGAAGCACGCCCTGATCATCCAGATAGGGCAGGCCGTAGATGACGAAGTAGCCGCCCACGAAGCCGAGCTCGTAGCCGAGCTCCTCGAGATCCTTGACGAACGGATTATGACTCGCCAGTTCCGGCAACCCTAAAGCGCATGCCATCTTTCACCTTAACCTTCTGTCCGGGAGCCAAAGTGCCGCTGGGGTTCTCCGCAGGGCCGTGGGAATACTTCACGAGGTATTCGTTCGAAGGGCTTCCGCCGCTGCCGAGATAGAGCTCGACGACCTGGGCGTAGGAGATGTGCTTCTGGTCGATCTCGTGTTCGTCGGTGTTGACGAAGATCTCGACCACCTTCTGGCTGTAGAAGTGCTCGTCTTTTTTCAGGTGGATGGTCTCGCCGCCTCGGGGAATCGGTTTGTCTTCTTTTTCCCCGTCGACCTCCCGGTACAGCCGCTCGTGGGGCGAGATCTGGGCGAGCCCGTAGAGGGCTCCGCCGGTCGTGGGGTTCGGCGAATCGTATGACTCGCGGTTGATGTGGATGCGCACCAAGTGCGCGGCGACCTCGACAGACATTCCAAGACCTTCCTGCCTCTCGGCGCTTGCATTTGGCCCACGGGGCTGTAAAGCTGGTGTCCAGCCAGACAACACCCGGGCTCTTAAAAACGCCCAGTCCGCGGAGCGGGTGAGGGCGTGTTGTCCAGCCAGACAACAGGATGATTGTGGCAAGATTTTGTCGGGAGGACTAATGCCGGAAACGGCGCTTGGGACTTGGTTGAAGGATCTGCGGGACCGCCGCAGGATGAGCTTGCGCGAGGTCGCTGAACGCAGTCGCGTTGACCACGCCTACATCTACCGGCTCGAGACCGGAACGAAGGAAGCTCCTTCGGAAGAGGTTGTTGACAAGCTGATATCGGCGCTGGCGCCTCCCGAACGCGACGCCGAGATACTCCGCTTCCTCGTCGACCACACCAACATCGACGTCCAGCTCGTCGAATTCGTCCGAGGCGATCCAAGCATAACTTTCGATCAGTTCCACATGCTGACGACGGTCGTAAATCGAGGCGCGCGCCCGGACTATGCGACCTCGCTCGCCCGCATCCGCAAATTCATGACATAGGATTGGATCATGATTGATGAGCTCGGCATCGCTATAAAGGCGCGTGAGTTCATCAAGCGCTGCGGACCGTTGGCGCTGCCGGTTTCGGTCGATGCCTACGCTTCGCAGATCGGCGGGGAAGTTCTCAAAGAGACGTTGGAGGAGAACGAGGACGCCTGGTCCTTCCGCGACAAGGGAGGCAAGTACCACATCTGCGTGAATTGCGCCCATAACGCGAGGCGTCAGCGGTTCAGCGTCTGCCATGAAGTGGCCCACGTCGTCCTCGAGATCGCCTCCGATCATGCGACGCCGAGCTGGAGCTATTCGCGCCGACCCCCGGGTGAGATCGCCTGTGACGTTTTCGCGGCCGAGCTGCTGCTGCCGTATCAACTGTTCAAGCCGCGCGTCGACGGCGCCGACATGTCGATCGCGGCGATCGGCAGCCTGGCGGACGAGTTCGACGCGTCCCTGATCTCCACTGGGTCGCGCTTCGCGACATTTTCTCGCGAACTGTGCGCCTTCGTCGTCTCTGAGGGAGGCAAGGTCCGGTACAGCGCCCGATCTGCCCGGCTTCGCGAAGCGAAGGGGTGGATTAGGCCAGGCTCGCCGCTCCCGACAGACTCCTACAGCGCCCGTGTTCGCGTCGGTGAAAGGCCGTCGGGAGCCGAAGACGCCGATCCGGATTCATGGTTCGAGGATTTGGCGCGGGATGGAGCGCTCTTCGAAGATGCGCTGCATCTGGGTCAATGGGACCAGACGCTGACGCTGCTCTGGTTCGACGACGAGCAGCTATCGGCGCCGGCTCCGGAGCGAAAGAAGTGGGACGAGGACGCCTACAGACTGCGTGAGCTCGACGGAGTGCTTCCGTGGCCTAGCGGCAAGAAGCGCAGGTGAGACCGTCGATCGACATCGCCGAGCACGCTCAGTTGTTACGCAAGATCATCGAGCGCATCGGCTTGCGAAGTGCGTCTCTTAAGCTAGGGAGAGTTTAGACTGAGGTTTAGCCGTATTTTTCGCCAGCCCATTCACAGAACTGAATGTGGACCGGGAGCGGGACATAGAAGTCCGTGGAGATGGAAGGCGGTAATCCATCGCGGAAGTGAATTGGCCGCTCTTGCTTCGCGATCAGGCCACGTTCGAGCAGCCGCTCGAGAGTCTTCTTCGAGCATCTGGGCTGGTGGTTTACGGCGATGGCTTCGAAGGCGTTGATTTCCGCGCGGCTCATGCCGTGACAGGGATGTTTGGTTCTCATGTCGAGGGTCTCTGTGTACCAGGAAAGGAACTGATCTCGTCGCCCGCGTTCATCAACCTGCAATCATCCATCCGCCGCCGTGGCTTGGCTTAGCGCGCGCCAGGCTTCCTCGACTGGATTCCACTCGTGCGTCTTCCGCCAGCCTTCGAAGCGCGCGCTCTGCGCCGCGATGTCCCGCGTCAAAGCCTCCACACCGCGCGCTCGATACTTCAGGTCGCGCGCCTTCAGGGAATCGAAATCCGGAATCCAGACGTCGATGTCGCCCGCCGACTTCACTTCGACGAAGCTCGCCCGCGTGACTGTCACGCTGCGCGTCGGGCGGCGGCCATCTGCGCCGTTCGGCTTGGAGTGGTCCGGGACGACCAGCACGATCGGACAGGCTTCCAGCTCGACGGCGTCCATGTGACGCGCCTGCGACACCTGTTCGGCCCGCAACTCCTCGATCAGCCGGCCGAGCCGGGCCCGGCTGACTTCGAACGGCAAGGTACGTGCCCCTTCGCACGAAGCGCTCTGCCAGCCATCGCTCGGCCTCCGGTAGCCATGATGTGCGATCAGCCCCGTGGCGGCCAACACCTGCCTGCCACAGCATTGGCAGGTCATCGCACCCCTCCGCCGAGGCGCGGGCGCCGAAGAGCCGGCATCGCCGCGCTTGACGACAAGCGGCTTAGCCGCCTGGACCAGTTGATGCAGCGGCAACATATCGGCGATGAAGTCGACGCGGACCTCGGCGTTCGCCTCGACGGCCTCCTTGTGCGCGGCCGGCAAATTCCAGGCCCCCATGACGAGGACGTCGAAGATCATGTGATGCCGGTGCATCGTGTTGAATTTCGTGACGGCCTCAGAAACGGCTCGATTGATTGCCTCCTTCGCCTTGACGAACATCGGGTTCGGGATCGTTCCGGCATCCACGGCCATTTGCAGGCGAACGACGGCATCGGCAAGCATGTAAGCTTGACGTTCCGATAAGTGCGCATTGATCTTTTCGAGCTTGAGCTCGGCCATTGAAATGTACTCGCCAGACGCCCTCGACAGGGCGCCGTTCGGTCCGAATATCGGATCCCAAAATGCAGCGAGCAATAAAAACCCGGCCGATCGGGCTGCGTACATGTGGAGAGCCGAATTAGCCTTTGAGACCATCGGGTTGGAAGGCCAATGATGGCAACTCGGCACGCTCGCTCTCACCAATCGCGCTATTATGCGACGGAAAACAAACTTGCGGCTGCTGCAAATGGCTGCTTGGGAGACTGGACAGATTGAGCCGATCACCAATAGTTTCAATTGGGCGGACAGGGTCGCAGCTGCTGACTTTGCCAGCCGAGGGGAAGTCTCATGCCGGAAGAAGTTGGATACACGCTCTGGATCGAAAGCAAGGATCGCGACGGCGATGACCAGGTCTTGGCGCGCGGCCTGACCGTCGCCAAGGCGGCGGAGCACATTTGTAAGTACGGTAATGCCAACCCTTACATTCTTAGCCGCGACTACAGTACGTTTCGGGCTTTCGAGCTGCATCAGTACGACTCCGACGGCAAGTTGGTCGTGGTGATCGGTGCTACCGTGCCCAAGACCGGTGATGTCGAGAGCGATCGCCGACGTGCGATGGCGATGATCGACATTCAGACGGTTGAGAGGCACCACGAAATCTGGCCGGGACGCGTTTCGACCGATGCGGAATACGTTGCGAGCAAAATGGGGGTTGAAGAGACTTCCGTCGGCTTTGTGCCGCCGGCCGGGCTACTCCACTGATCACCGGCGAATCTACGTCACTGGAAAAGTGACGCGGATCGGCCGCCATACGGGCAACGCCCCGGTGAATTGAGGCTCAGACCGCCCACCGCGGACATCGCCAACAATCTCAAGTCAGGATAGGGTGCCGCACGTCTATACTGCGGCAGCCGGCGAGGTGCCAAGATGTATTCTGGGGACCGGGAGCCAACGGCAGAGGACTTCCGCAAATACGAAGCGAGCCTGGAAGCCGACCGGCAACGGGCCGAAGCCGAGCTGCGCGAGCGGCAGCGGATCGCCAAACTCCGTAATGCGAGGATAACGCGCCCGCCAGACTACACCGAGCCGAGGACGGCAAACGAGTTGAAGGAGCGAATTGCCAAAGGTGAGACCTACTTCAACGGGACAATCCTGATTTCCGAAACAATCGACATCCCGCTTGACCACTTGAACTTCGAATCGTCGACCTTCCAGGGGTGTACCTTCGCAAAGGGATGTTCGCTGTAGGACGTCGTCTTTCGGCAGGGGAGGATGTCAGATTGCATTCTGGAGGACGGCGTTTCGGTGCGTGATGCAGATTTAGAAAATGCCAGAATTGTGAGGGTCAAGGGCCTGTTTCTGGACCGAAACAGTGCCAAAGGAGCAATGTTCGAGGGAGCAAATCATCCCTGGCTTGTACTGAGGTCGGCTTACGGTCCTCACCGGCAGATGTACCACGTGCTTTTCGGTTTCGCGTACTTCCTGCCTCTCCTCGGCAAGATCATCTTTTGGTCGGCCCTTGCGGCGGCGCAGGTGAAGTTTGCCCCCGACTTTTGGCGCGAGCATCACTTCGTCGAGCGATCCGTGCCGTCTCTGCTATTTCAAGAGAACGGTATTCTCTGGTACCTGGCCTTGTTGGTGCTGTCCTACCAAGGCTTGCGTGCGTTCATTGCATATCGAATGGCGCCACTTATAGAGCAGGAAACCGAAACGGGATTTGCGCCACCTCATGAAAGCTATGGGCGGTACTATGATCTGCACTTGTTGGTTGGCGTTCTTGCCTTTTTCTCGATAATTGCGTTCGTCGTTCAACTATGGCTGCTATCGAGCGGCTCGGTCTACATCCCTCAGTCGCTGTTGCCTGGTCCGCACTAGATCGTTAAGTCGTGCCAGCCCGACCAGCCGGTGTAGAGACCGACCAAGACAATCAGCGCGGCGGAGACGTAGGGCGCGCGGTGCGCGAAACGGCTGAAGCCGCTCCAGCGCTTCTCGACGTGCCGAAGACTGAGGGCGGCGGCGACGCCGGCCGATACCATCGTGATTGCGAGGCCGATGCCGAAGCAAAGCACCAACACGAAACCGAGGCTGAACTGCTTCAATTGGATGCAGAGCAGCAGGACGGTGATCGCCGCCGGACACGGTATAAGCCCGCCGGTCAGACCGAACAGGACGATCTGGGGCGTGGTCACGGTGCGTCCGGTGAACCGCTTGCGGATGTCGGCTGCATGGGCCCGCGCGTGCGCGTCGTCCTCTTCGCCGAGTTCCATGTGTTCGTGATCGTGTTCTTCGAACAGCATTTCAGCGCTGTCGCCGGCGAGCGCCACCCGCGCCTTGAAGGCGTGTGGTTCCGGAATTTCATCGACGCTTTCCAGATATCCGTCGCGGGCGGCGAACTCGAACATCTGCTCGGAGCCGTCGGCGCGGATCGTCGTGATCCGGAGTTCGTCTGCGGACGGCAGGCCGCCGGCCTTGCTCCGGATGCGCCAGCGCGGCGGCGCACCATGCTCGAAGACTTCGATCGAAAGAGTGCGGTTCGCGAGCGCGACAACCTGCGGCTCGTCGTGATGATGATGACCCTGTTCCTCGTTCTGCTCGCGCCAGGTACGCCAAACCATCCAAGCAGCGACGCCGAGGATGACAACGGCAGAGGCCAGTTGCAGGTACGCTTCGCTGCGCGCGCCTGAGAGATCCTGGCCGAAGTAGAGGCCGAGAAGCGCGACCGCCCATACGACCGCCGTATGCGAGATCGTCGCCGACAGCCCGAGAAGTACGGCCTGGAAGACGGTACCGCGGATCGCAACGATGAAGGCGGCCATCATCGTCTTCGAATGGCCGGGCTCGAGCCCGTGCAATGCGCCGAGCAGGATGGCGCTGGGAACGAACAGCCATGCGTGTGCGCTGCTCTGCTGCAGCAGAGAAGCCAGGTCGCTCATGTGGTTCACTTCAAGTAGGTTCGAACGACGTCGATCAGGTCAGCGGCGCCCTTAGCCTTGTCCGGATCCTTTTCGTGATCGGGATCGACGACGTGGTGACGGATGTGGTCCTCGAGCAGTTCCGTGGTTAGGCCTCCGACAGCTCCGCGGACCGAAGCGACGAGCATCAGGACGTCGGTGCAGCCGATTTCCGACTCGAGCGCGCGTTCGACCGCATCAAGTTGTCCCTTGATGCGTCGGACCCGCCCGATGAGTTTCGCCTTGTGCTTGATCGTGTGCGCCATCGTCATAAGATAGGGGGGTATCCTATATAAGTCAAGCCAGGCGATCAGTCGGGTACCTCGCATCGCTTGAAGAATGTTGCTCCGACACCTTCCACCTCGCGAGCCGGCCGGATTCCAAGCTCCCTGAGCTCGCGCAGCAGAATGGGCATGTGTTTGCCGCGTTCGCGGGCGAGGGTGAACAAGGAGACGTAGGTTTGCTTGAACCGAGCGATCTCCTCATGGGGAATGACGGTCGTCAGGTTCCGCTTTACCGGATGGCGCTGCTCGATTGTCTGGAGGAGTCCTTTGCCGAGAAGCGCCTTCATCACCTTGCTGTTGACCCGCAGCGTCTTGACCGCGTCGGCAGGAACGATGCCTGCGAGCTCCGGCAGGCGGACAAGGGGCCTGATCTCTTCGACGTCCACCAGGAGGCCCAGGACCCCCTTTGCGTCGACGAGGCGGCCCACCCAGGCAAGCCGGTCTTCCAGGATCAGTCGGACGACCTCGGCGGTGGACGCGTTGGTGCGCTTGGCTGCGGCGGCGACATCGCACATGTCGCTGGTCGGGTTGGCCACGACGAGGGCCTTTCGGTAGAGGCCGCCAACGAACTGGTCCAGCTCGGGCTTGAGGAATACCTCGTTCATCCGGCCGATCCCGACCGCATGCCGCCGGATCAGGCCTGCCTGGTGGAGGACCTGCGCCGTGGGCCGGGGCGCGTTGATGTACTTTTCGACGTCCGTCAAAGTGAGCGAGTCCGCTTCGCGCTTGAAGAGACGGTCCGCCACCGGGGCGTCGAACAGGATGTCCCTGTCCTTCAGCGACCGGTCCGAGATCAGTCCCTCCGCCTCGATCAGCTTCCGCAACCGCTTCGGATGCATGTCGTAGGCGACCGAAGCCGTGCGGATGGAGTGGAAACGCCGCGTGTCGACGGGCTTGCCGAACAGGACATCGCCCGGGCCCAGCGGGAAGTTGGCCAGAATGTGCTCCGTCATCGCCTTGCGCACGGAGTCGTATGCCGGATCCGGAAGGCCCTGCGCGTAGCTCATGAAGATCTTTCCGTAGACCGCCTGCGGCCCGTCGGCGGACCCGCGGTTGGTCTTCGGAATATGCTCTTCCTTCAGGACCGACATGAAATCCGTCAGGCCCCCCGCGCCGGTCTTGAGTATCTCGAAGCCGACGTCGCCGGCTTCGTACCAATCGTCATCGAGCAGCTTGTCCATGTTGACGCGCTTTCCGAACGAAGCGACGGCGCCGACTATTTCGATGGTACGTGCCGAGGCGTAGAACGGCATCCGGTCCAGCCAAGGGTGGTTTTTCTCGCCGTCGAGACGCCCGAGCAGATAGGTCTCCAGCCCGGAAGCCGGGCGACGCACGGCCTTTTCGGCCAGTTCGTCGATCCGCGGGATCGCGTCTTCGACGTTACGCGCGAAGTCGTGGAGCTGGCTCGGCGGAAGGTCGCGCTTGACCTCGACCAGCGCTACCTCATGCTTGACGCAAGTCCGGATCGCCGCGAGGGCCCATTCGGGACGGCCATAGGCCGCGAGCTGCGGTGAAAGCAGGGAGCGGGCGATGTCCTCTTGGATGCAGAGCGGGCAGATATGGACTTTGGCGCGCCTGATCGCCGGCTTCGTGATCGACTGCCCCCGGAGCTCATACATCGTGCCGATCTTCCGGATTGCATTCGGCAGGAGATCCTGGATTTCGGCATTTGACAGGTCCGCCAGTCGACGGATCTCGAGTTCGTCACCGTCCACGATCTTCTGGAACGAAATGCCGAAATCCCGCGCCAAATCACGTGCGC
>JAHCKB010000170.1 GCA_026125985.1 Bradyrhizobium sp. | reverse complement strand
AGTTGGCGCCGGACTTCTTCGCGGTCTCGATGGCCTGATCCAGCGAACGCGAGTCGAGCGGGATCGCCACGCTGCCGTCGGCCTTCAGCCGCTCGCATACACCAAGCCTCCGCTCGCGGGGCACCAGAGGCTCGGGCGGCGGCGAGCGCAGGTCGTAGCGATCCGGCTTCAGTCCCTCGCGCATCTCGAGCACATCGCGATGGCCTTCGGTGGTCAGCAGCGCCACCCTGGCGCCCTTGCGTTCCAGCAGCGCATTGGTCGCAACCGTCGTGCCGTGCACGAGGCGGTCGGTCTTTGCCAGCATCTCCGCACGCGACACGCCGAGCCGCCGCGCCAGTTCCTCCAGCCCTGCCATCACGCCGAGCGACTGGTCCGCCGGGGTCGACGGTGATTTGGCGAAGACCGTTCGCTCGCTCTCGTCTGTCGCGACAAGGTCCGTATAGGTGCCGCCGACGTCCACGCCGATCGTGTACATGGTCAGGCCTTCTCCGCCGAAAAATCGGCCGTAAGGCCCTGCTCTTCGTCGCGCTTGCGCGCTTCCGCCGTGCGTTTTTCCGGCGGCCCCCAGCCGCCGCCGCCGGAGGAGCGAATCTCCAGGCAATCGCCGGGACGAAGCTCGATGCCGACTTCCTTGGTGCGCAGTTCGCGCGGCGGACGCCCTTCGGACAACAGGCGATAACGATGCGGCGCGCCGTCCTTGCCGCCGAGCATGCCGCAGGGTCCGTGTCGCACGCCTTCGCCCGCGGTATTGCCGCGCGCCGGCTTCTCGGTTTCCAGCACCATGTCGAGCGAGACGCCGAGCCCGCCGCGGAACTGCCCGTCGCCGCCGGAGCCGGGCCGGAATTCATGGTGGCGGAAGTAGAGCGGAAAGCGCACTTCGGCGACTTCGATGCTGCCGAATTTCAGGCCGCCGACGCTGTGCCATTCGCCGATCGACGAATAGCCGTCACCGCCGGACGAAGCGCCGCCGCCAGGGCGGGCCTGGAACATGTGCCAGATGAAGTTGCGGCCGTTGCGGGGGTTCTCACCCTGGATGGCGATACGGAAACGGCGGCCCCAGCCGGCCATCGCGCGCTGCGGGCACGACGCCGACAGCGCTTTCACGATCGCCTCGACGATCTCGTTGGAAGGATGGCTGGTGCACAGCGTGACCGGCCGGCCCGGATCGGCCCAAACGATAGTGCCCTGCTTCGCGATCACCTTCAGCGGCCGCAGCGCGCCGTCATTCTTCGGAATCTCCGGGTCGATCAGATAGGCGAACGCCATCGCCACCGCCGCCTGCATGTTGGCATGCGACGAATTGACGAAAGAGGTCGACTGCGGATCGGAGCCGGTGAGATCGACTTCGACGTCACTGCCCTTCTTGGTGACCTTCGCGGCAATGCGGATATCGCTGCGGCCGTGGCCGTCGTCGTCGAGGAACGCCTCGCCATGGAACACGCCGTCCTTCCAGGTCGAGACCACGGCGCGCGCCTGCTGCTCGGCGGCGTCCAGAATGGCCTCGATCGCGGCTTCCACGACATCAGCGCCGAATTCGGCAAGCAGTCGCGACACCCGCCGCTCGCCGAGATGCGCAGCACCAAGCATGGCTGCGAGATCGCCGCGAAATTCGCGGGGGTTGCGGATGTTTAGCGCGAGCAGGTCGAGCAGATCCTCGCGCGGTTTGCCGGCCTCATAGAGCTTGATCGGCGGAACGCGAATGCCTTCCTGATAGATCTCGGTCGCGGCCGGATTGTAGGCGCCATGGGTGGCGCCGCCAATGTCGCTCTGGTGCGCGCGTACCACGGTCCAGAGCAGCCGTTTGCCGCGGTCGAAGACCGGCACGAAGACGGTAAGGTCGGGCAGATGGCTGCCGCCATGATAGGGATCGTTGAGCAGGATGACGTCGCCCGGCGCAATATCCTTGAACCGCTCCTCCACCGCGCGTGTCGCCCAGGGGAGCGCGCCGACATGGACGGGGATGTGTTCGGCCTGTGCAATCAGCCGGCCGCGCGTGTCGGTGATGGCCAGCGAAAAATCGCGGCTGGAATTGAGAATTTGCGAATAGGAGGTGCGAAGCATCGCCTCGCCCATTTCCGTCACGATCGAGCCCAGCCGATGCTGGACGACGGAGCGCGTGATGGGATCGATCCTGGGGGACATCGGGTCGTATTCTGACTCTTGATCTTGTTGTGACGAGGTGCCGCAGTCGCGGCGCCCCACGTTCTGCCAGCATCTGCCGCGCTGCGCAAATGGCCTTTGCCGGCCGTATCGGTCTGGCAGGGTTGGGATTTCGACGTGGCACGTTGCGGCCCATTGTGGCAAAACCCCGCGGCACCCCACGCGCCCCTCCGCGAGATCCGATATGCCAGCACCCAAGCCGCCTGCCTTCGAAACCCTGAGCCTGCATGCCGGCCAGCATCCCGATCCCGCCACGGGCTCGCGCGCGGTGCCGATCTATCAGACCACCTCCTACGTCTTCCAGGATTCCGACCATGCGGCGGCGCTGTTCAACCTGGAACGCGCCGGGCATCTCTATACCCGCATCTCCAACCCCACGATCGCCGTGCTGGAGGAGCGTCTGGCGGCGCTGGAGAACGGCGTCGGCGCGGTGTGCACGGCAAGCGGCATGGCGGCGTTGCATCTGGGCATCGCGACGCTGATGAATGCCGGCGACCATATCGTGGCGTCGGCCTCGCTCTATGGCGGCACCATCAACCTGCTGACGCACACGCTGCCCCGCTTCGGCATCACCACGACCTTCGTGAAACCGCGCGCGCTCGACGAATTCCGCGCCGCAATCCGGCCGAACACGCGGCTCGTCATCGGAGAGACCATCGGCAATCCGGGCCTGGAAGTGCTCGACATTCCCGCCGTCGCCGGGATCGCCCATGACGCGAAGATCCCTCTCCTGATCGACAACACCTTCGCCACGCCCTACCTCAGCAAGCCGGTCGAACTCGGCGCCGACCTCGTGATGCATTCGGCGACCAAATGGATCGGCGGCCACGGCATCGCCGTCGGCGGCGTGCTGATCGACGGCGGCCGGTTCGACTGGCACGCCTCCGGCAAATTCCCGCAGATGACGGAGCCCTATGCCGGCTATCACGGCATCGTCTTCGACGAGCAGTTCGGACAGGCAGCCTATATCGTGCGCGCCCGTACCGAGGGTCTGCGCGACTTCGGCGCCTGCATGTCGCCGACCAACGCCTTCCATTTGCTGCAAGGCGTGGAGACGCTCGGCGTGCGCATGGACCGCCACATGGCGAACACGCTCGCCGTGCTCGAATTCCTGAAATCGAACAAGGGCGTCGCGTGGGTTCTGCATCCTGCGCTGGAAAATCATCCGGATCATCAACTGGCGAAGAAGCTGCTGCCGCTGGGCGCAGGTTCGATCGTGAGTTTCGGTATCAAGGGCGGCAGGCCCGCGGGCAAGAAGTTCATCGAGTCGCTGCGCATGATCAGCCACCTCGCCAATGTCGGCGACGCCAAGACGCTGGTGATCCACCCCGCCAGCACCACCCATCAGCAGATGGATGCCGAGCAACTCAAGGCCGCCGGCATCGGCGAGGAACTGGTGCGGCTCTCGGTCGGAATCGAAAACGCCCAGGACATCATCGACGATCTCGGTCAGGCGCTGCGCGCCTCGCAAAGGGTTTGAGCCATGCAGCTTTCCGTCAACGGCAACGACGTCTTTGTGGCGACCGGCGGCAAGCCGTTCGATCCATCCCTGCCGGCCGTGGTGATGATTCACGGCGCCGGCTTCGACCATTCGAGTTGGGCGCTGCACAGCCGCTGGTTCGCCCATCACGGCTATTCCGTGCTGGCGCCCGACCTCCCCGGCCATGGCCGCTCCGGCGGAGAGCCGCTTTCCACCATCGCTGACATGGCGGACTGGATCGCAGCGCTGCTCGATGCCGCCAAGGCCCCGAAAGCCAGGCTCATTGGCCATTCCATGGGCTCGCTGATCGCATTGGAGACGGCGGCTCGGCACCCGACAAGAGTCTCAGGCCTCAGCCTGATCGGCACGGCCGCGACCATGACCGTCGGCCCCGACCTGCTGAAGGCTGCGGAAGCCAACGACCCCGCCGCCATCGACATGGTCTCGATCTGGGGTCTCGGCTTCAAGGCCGAACTCGGCGGCAGTCTGGCGCCGGGATTCTGGATGCACTCCGGCGCGCAGCGGGTGCTGCAGCGCTGCCGCCCGGGCGTGCTCTACAACGATCTCGCCGCCTGCAATTCCTATCAGAATGCGCTGACGGCCGCGGCGGGCATCACCGTGCCGACCACCATCGTCGCCGGCGAGCGCGACATGATGACGCCTGCCAAGGCCGGCAAGGCCCTCGCCGCGGCGGTGCCGAACGCGCGCATGGTGGTCATTCCCGGCGCCGGGCACACCATGATGGCGGAATGTCCGGATGAACTGCTGGAAGCGCTGAAGATCTGAACCCAACCCGATCGCAAGAAGAGGAAAATGACATGCAGATCACGATGAAGGATCGCGTGGCCGTTGTCACCGGCGGCAGCAAGGGCATCGGCATCGCCGTGGCGCGCCGCTTCGCCGAGTCAGGCGCCAAGGTCGCGATCCTGGCGCGCGGCGCGGCCGATCTCAAGGCGGCGCGCGAGCAGCTCGCCAAGGACGGCCTTCAGGTTCACGATTACGTTTGCGACGTGTCGAAAGCCGAAGACATTTCCACGACCTACGACAGGATCGTGAAGGACCACGGCAAGGTCGACGTGCTCGTCAACAACGCCGGCACCTCACGTGCGATGCCGTTCGAAACGGTCACGGATGCGATCTGGCAGGAGGATCTCGACCTGAAACTGTTCGCAGCGATTCGCCTGTCGCGGCTGGTCTGGCCCGGCATGAAGCTGCGCAAATGGGGCCGCATCATCAACGTGCTCAACATCGGCGCCAAGGCGCCTGCGGCGGCTTCCACGCCGACCTCGGTGTCCCGCGCCGCCGGCATGGCGCTGACCAAGGCCATGGCGAACGAGGGCGCCGCCCACAACATTCTGGTCAATGCGATGCTGGTCGGCCTGATCGTCAGCGATCAATGGGTGCAGCGGCACGCCAAGACGGCGCCGGATAGCGATTTCGACGCCTTCACCCGCGATCTCGCCAAGTCGGTACCGATGGGGCGGATGGGCACGGCGGAGGAATTCGCCAACCTCGCCTGCTTCCTGGCTTCCGATCAGGGATCCTACATCACCGGCACCGCCATCAATGTCGACGGCGGCCGTTCGCCGGTGGTCTGAGCTCAACTGGCTCCCGGAAGCAAAAAGGCCTCCGTCACCGGAGGCCTTTTCTTCATCAGGAGACTGCGTCTTTTGCAGCCTTGACGGGCCGGGCCCTGACGATCTTCCGGGCCGGCTTGGCCTTGAACATCATCTCCTCGCCCGTGAAGGGGTTGGTGCCCTTGCGCGCCTTGGTCGCCGGCTTCTTGATCACGACGAACTTCGCGAAGCCCGGCACCAGGAAGAGGCCGTTCTTCTTGAGCTCCTTGTGACCGACATCCACGAGACAATCCATCACGTTCTTGACGTCACGCTTGGCAAGCTCGGTGGAGGTCGCGATCTTTTCGATCAGCTGCGACTTAGACATTTGGGTGGCCATGATTGCTCCATATGATTCTGGAAGCCGCACGATATGGCTGAAAACGCCTTAAAATACAGGCGTTTTCGACATTCTGCACAGCAATCTTCGCTGAAAAGCGCCGTCGCAGTGCAGGAAATGCCTTATTTTGCCGCGGATTCTCGCGCAGCCGCTTGTTCCGCAGCCGGGCCTCACTATCACGCAACGAAGTGATTCGCTCAAAAAACCCTATAAAAAAGCCGCGCCCGGCGAATTACGGGCGCGGCCCTCGGATGTATCCCCGCGAGGACCAAGGAGTCTGGAGTCTTCAGACTCCGGTCTGCGAGATGAACTTGGTGTTGAAGTAGGCCTCCATGGCCTCCGTGCCGCCTTCCGAGCCGTAGCCGGAATCCTTGATGCCGCCGAACGGCACTTCGGGAAGCGCGAGCCCGAAGCTGTTGATCGACATCATGCCAGCCTCGACCTGCGAGCCGATCGCGGTCGCGGTCTTGGTCGAGCTGGTGAAGGCATAGGATGCAAGGCCGAACGGCAGCCGGTTCGCCTCCTCGACCACCTCATCGAGGCTCGAGAAACGCGAGATCAGCGCCAGCGGCCCGAACGGCTCCTCGTTCATGGCCCGCGCGTCCTTGGGCACGTCGGAGACCACGGTCGGTTCGAAGAAGTAGCCCTTGTTGCCGACGCGGTGGCCGCCGGTTTCGAGCTTGGCGCCCTTGGCGACGGCGTCCTGCACCATGCCCTCGATGGCGGTGACGCGGCGCGGATTGGCGAGCGATCCCATGGTGGAAGCGGAGTCCATTCCGTTGCCGACCTTGACCGCCTTGGCGCCCTCGACGAACTTGTCGACGAATTCCTTGAACACGTCGTCCTGCACCAGCATGCGGGTCGGCGAGATGCAGACCTGGCCGGCATTGCGGTACTTCGCAGCCACCAGGATCTTCGCTGCGCTGGTCACGTCGGCATCCTTGAAGACCATTGCGGGCGCGTGCCCGCCGAGCTCCATGGTGGCGCGCTTCATGTGCAGGCCGGCCAGCGCGCTGAGCTGCTTGCCGACCGAGGTCGAGCCGGTGAAGGAGATCTTGCGGATGACGGGATGCGGGATCAGGTATTCGGAAATCTCCGCCGGCACGCCGTAGACGAGATTGATCACGCCGTCGGGCACCCCGGCATCGACAAAGGCACGGATCAGTTGCGCGGGCGAAGCCGGCGTCTCTTCCGGCGCCTTGACGATGATCGAGCAGCCGGCGGCGAGCGCTGCCGACAGCTTTCGCACCACCTGATTGATCGGGAAATTCCAGGGCGTGAACGCCGCGACAGGGCCGACAGGCTCCTTGATCGCGAGCTGGTAGATGCCGGGTCCGCGCGCCGGGATGATGCGGCCGTAGGAACGCTTGGCTTCTTCCGCGAACCACTCGATCACGTCGGCGGCGGCCATCGCTTCCATCTTGGCCTCGGCCAGCACCTTGCCCTGCTCCATGGTCAGGAGCGGGGCGATCTCGTCATTGCGCTCGCGCATGATGGCGGCGGCCTTGCGCATGATGCGGCAGCGTTCGAACGGCGCCACCGCGCGCCAGGCCTTGAAGCCGGCGGCAGCCGCAGCGAGCGCCTCGTCGAGGTCGGCCTGGCTGGCATGAGCCACGGTGCCGATCACCTCTTCGGTGGCAGGATTGACCACCTCGATCACCTTGCCCGACTGGGCCGGGCGCCACTTGCCGCCGATGAACAATTGCGTGCTGGAATAGGCCAACGGACTCTCCCTGACTTGTTGATTATGTGCTGAATGGAGGGTGGGACGGCCTCTTTTAGACTGACGGTCGCGCGGAAGCTAGGTGCGAAAACGGGCCGGTTTCCAGCGCCCTATCTGGTCATTTTTGCATGCTGCTGATGGTTTCAGCGGCCCCCGTCAGATCAGGCCCGAGATAGAGGCGAAAGCGCGGCTCGGCCACCAGGGCGCGGAAATCCGGCTTCCGCGTCACGCCGCCGTCGGCGACGAAGAGGAACTGCCCGGCGATCTCGGCGAGGATTTCCAAGTGCCAGGCGGCCGTCGGATGCATGCAGAGCACCACCAGCCTTCCCTCCTCGCGCAGCTTGCGGAAGAAATCCAGCATGAAGCCGATATAGCCGTCCTGCAGGTTGAACTGCGGCTCGTCGAACAGATGCACCAGCGGCGAGGTGGTCGGCGACGGCGCCAGGAAGACCGACGGCACGCGCTTGTGGAAGCGCCGCACCTGGTAGGACTGGTGATAATGGATCGCCAACCGGTCGCGCTCGCGATACTTGACGCGGTGGATATCGGTGCCGACGACCAGCACCCGGCCGGACGTCGGCGCGTTGGAGCCGGTCATCATCTCGAACAGCGTGGTCTTGCCGGCGCCGTTCGGCCCGACGACACCGACGATCCCGGGCTCTTCCAGCGCCAGATCGGCCTCGAGGGTAAATGTCGGCCGGCGAACGATACGGCCTCGCGTATAGACCTTGCGAACGCCGTCGAGAACCAGCAGAGGCGCGGTCACTATTGAACTCCCAGCAGGCGTTGACGCAGCGCGCGATCGTCGCGAAGGATCGCGGCCTCGCCGCTCCAGACGATGCGACCACGGTCGATCACGGCGGCATGGTCGGCGACCGACAGCGCGATCTCGGCATTCTGCTCGACCACGAGCGAGGCGATGCCCTCCTGCTTCATCCGCATGATGGTCGAAAGCACGTCGCCGACGATCTTGGGCGCCAGACCCTGGCTCGGCTCGTCGAACAGCACGAGGCCGGGCGAGCCGACCAGCGCCCGCGCGATCGCCACCATCTGCATCTCGCCGCCGGAGAGATTTTCGCATTCGCGTTCCATCAGGTATTCCAGCGGCGAGAAGATCGCGCACGCTTCCTTGATGGTCCAGTTGCGATAGCGGGTGCGCTTCTGCGCGATGCCGAGGTTGCGCGCCACCGTCAGCGTCGGACACAGCCGCCGGTCGTCCGGCACCCAGCCGACGCCAGCCTGCGCGATCTCGTGCGTGGCGCTTCTGGTCACGTCGCGGCCGTCGAACGTGACCGTTCCGCGCCTCGGTCGCGTGAGCCCTAGGATCGAGCGCAGCATAGTGGTCTTGCCGGCGCCGTTGGGGCCGAGCAAGGCAAACACCTTGGCCCGCTCAACGGCAAGCGAAGCGCCGAACAGCGCCTGGGTCTCGCCGTAGAAGGTATCGACCCCGTCGACCTCGAGGATCATGCGAACCTCCCGAGATTGGAGCGCCTGACCCATTCATTCTGCTGCAGCTCATGCGGCGTTCCGCGCGCCACGACCTGACCCCAGTGAACCACGGATATGCGGTCCGCCAGCGAGAACAGGAACGCCATGTCGTGCTCGATCGCAACGATGGTCAGCTGGCCCTTGAGCCGGCCAACCAGCGCCGTCAGGCGCTGAATGCCGTCGGAGCCGAGGCCCGAGGTCGGCTCGTCCAGGCACAGCACGCGCGGTTCCTGCGCCAGGGCAACGGCGATCTCCAGCGCGCGGCGGTCGCCATAGGAAAGGTCCCTGGCGCGGACGTCGGCCTTTTCGGCCAGCCCCACGGCAGCGAGGGCCTCCGATGCCTTGTCGGTGAACCGGCGATCCGCGGCGGCGGCCTGCCAGCCGTCGAAGCCCCGCGCACGAAATGCCGGCAATCCCATCATGACATTGTCGCGGGCGGAGTAGTCGTCAAACAGCGTCATGATCTGGAAGGAACGGGCAACGCCCTTGGCGGCGATCCTGTGTGGGCTCAGGCCCGTGACGTCCTCGCCGCCGAGCCGGATCGAGCCGCGGCTGGGCTTCACCCGGCCTGTCAGCACGTTGAAGAAGGTGGTCTTGCCGGCGCCGTTCGGACCCATGACGCCGTGAAACTCGCCTTCGCCCACCGCGAGGTCGACGCTTTCCAGCACCACGCGATCGCCGAAGCGGACATGCACACCGGAGGCCTCGATCATGCTCATCGCCCGCCCCCGAACAGAAGGCGCATCGCGGAATGGCCGCGCTCGCGCAAGACATTGACCGGGCGGCGTTGCAGCGCAGCCGAAACCGCGCCGGCAATGCCCTCGGGACGGAACAGCACGATCGCCATGAACAGCAGGCCGAAATACAGCATCCAGGCGTTGGTCAGCGCGCCGATCACGTCCCGCGCGATCAGGAACACGAACACGCCGACCACCGGCCCCCAGAAACTGACGAGGCCGCCGCCGACCAGCGTCATCATCACGATGTAGCCCGAGTAGTGCAGGCT
>JAHCKB010000017.1 GCA_026125985.1 Bradyrhizobium sp. | reverse complement strand
CTTCTTCAGGGTCTCCATGAGCTTGTCCCAGCCCATGGCCTCGATCTGCTTCTTCTCTTCCTCGGTGAGATATTTCTCGGCGAGCTTGCGCAGCCACTCCTCGGGGATCTCGGCCTTGCCCATGGCATCGAGCAGGCTCTCCAGCCCCTTGAACACCGAGCCGAACACGCGGTCGAACTTGTCGAGGTTGCGCTCGTCTTTCACCAATGCTGCGCGCGACAGGTAATAGAAATTGTCCACCGACTGATCGGCGAGGTCGGCGTCGAGCGCTTCCATCAGCGTCAGATATTCGCGCAGGGTCACGGGGACCTGCGCCTCGCGGAGCGATGTGAAGAATTGAAGGAACATGCCCGACAGATTGCCCGCCTGAGGTGGAAGGTCAAGGGCACAAGGCGCATGGCAGGCCCTAGACCGGCCCGGTTTTTCAACTAGTATCGCGGGCAACGGGGTATTGGCAGCGGGGTTTTTCCATGGGTCTCATTGCAGCGCTGATCATCGGCGCCATTGCCGGCTGGCTGGCCGGCCAGATCGTACGCGGCGCCGGTTTCGGGCTGCTCGGCAACATCGTGATCGGCATCGTCGGCGCGCTGGTAGCGAGCTTCCTGCTGCCGCGGCTCGGCATCAGCCTTGGCGTCGGCTGGATCCGCGACATCGTCAACGCCACCATCGGCGCGGTGATCGTGCTGGTCATCCTGTCGCTGATAAAACGCGCCTGACGCATCCCCCCTATTCCCGCGGCGAATGCTGTTTTGACCGGGATTTCCTGTTAAGGCAGACCCTTAGCCGCTGCGCGCAAGAACCATGCATTGAACGGACTTAAGGCATCCCTATGAAGTTTACCGGTACCAAGGACTACGTCGCGACCGATGACCTCAAGGTCGCGGTGAACGCCTCGATCGTGCTGGAGCGCCCGCTCCTGGTGAAGGGCGAGCCCGGCACCGGCAAGACCGTGCTCGCCGAGGAAGTCGCCAAGGCGATCAATGCGCCGCTGCTCACCTGGCACATCAAGTCCACCACCAAGGCGCAGCAGGGCCTCTACGAATACGACGCGGTGTCGCGCCTGCGCGACAGCCAGCTCGGCGATGCCCGCGTGTCCGACATCAAGAACTACATCAAGCGCGGCAAGCTGTGGGACGCCTTCACCTCCGAGCAGCGCCCGGTGCTCCTGATCGACGAGATCGACAAGGCCGACATCGAATTCCCCAACGACCTGCTGCTCGAGCTCGATCGCATGGAGTTCTTCGTCTACGAGACCGGCGAGAACATCAAGGCTAAGCAACGCCCGATCATGATGATCACCTCGAACAACGAGAAGGAACTGCCGGACGCCTTCCTGCGCCGCTGCTTCTTCCACTACATCAAGTTCCCCGACGCCGACACCATGAGCCAGATCGTCGACGTGCACTTCCCCGGCATCAAGAAGCGCCTGGTGGAGGAAGCGCTGCGCATCTTCTTCGAGGTGCGCGAGGTGCCCGGCCTGAAGAAGAAGCCCTCGACCTCGGAGCTGCTCGACTGGCTGAAGCTCCTGCTCAACGAGGACATCACGCCGGAGATGCTCAGGGAACGCGACCCGCGCAAGCTGATCCCGCCGCTGCACGGCGCGCTGCTCAAGAACGAGCAGGACGTGCATTTGTTCGAGCGGCTGGCGTTCCTGAGCCGGCGGGAAGTCTAGGCCGTCAGTCCCTCACCGTCATTGCTGGGAGCAAGGCGACGACGCAATCCATGCTTCGCTTTGCTCGCAATGACGATTGCGGCGGCACCCATGCCAGAATTCACGATGCCTTGCGTTTGACTACCTTTCGCAAGGTCTCATCGATCCGCGACTGCCAGCCAGCCCCGGTCGACTTGAAATGCTCAATCACTTCGCGACTGAGGCGTAGCGAGACAAGCTTCTTTGTCGGCGCCTTGTTCGGCCCCCGTCCCTTGCGAATGGACGCACTCAGGTCGGGAAAGACTTCAGAGAACGGCCGGGCTTTGGCGAAATCCGCCTTTGTCAGCTCCGGATTGTCGCTGACCTCGCGCAGATCCTTCTTGCTGTAGCCGGTCTTCTTTCTAGCGTTCGGCATAGAGTTTCCTTTCGCTCCGGCTTGCGGGCCGCATACTTATGATGCTGATGCCCTCTCGGCCCTACCTCGCGAATACAACAACGACCACGCCCCGGATGCTCACGCCGATCGCGACCCAGCGCCCACCTTTGTTGTGCGACGGAATGACCAGCGCGTTGTCGAAGAACGTCTCGTTGAGATCGGCGAAATCCAACCCGTGCTTGCCAAGGTTGGCCAAGCGCTTCGGCTCGTCCCAAACGATCTTCATCTTTTAAAATGTAGCTACAACTCACCGCCTGTCAAGGTATTTTGTAGATACAAAATAAGACGGATCACGCATACCCCGCCAGCTTCACCGGCTCCGGCGCGGCCTTGCCGCGGATCAGGTCGCTGGCCTTGTCGGCGATCATCAACGTCGACGCATTGAGGTTGGCGGAGATCATGCGCGGCATGATCGAGGCGTCGACCACGCGCAGGCCCTGCAGGCCGTGAACGCGGAGCTGATCGTCGACGACGGCCCACGGCTTGTCGGCCGTCCCCATTCGGCAGGTGCTGCCGGGATGGAAGGTGGTGGTGCCGCGCTCGGTGACGGCGCCCAGGATTTCCTCGTCGCTCTGCACCTTCGGACCCGGGAAATCCTCGTAGGCGTAATACGGCTTCAGCGGTTCGGAGGCGAGCAGCCGGCGCGCCAGCTTCATGCCGGCGACGACGACGCGGCGGTCGATCTCCTCCGCCAGATAATTGGTCTGGATGATCGGCGGCTCGAACGGATCGGCGGAACGGGCGCGGACATAACCGCGGCTCTCGGGGCGCTGCTGCCAGGAGGCAACCGTCATGCCGGGCTCGTCCTCGAGCTGGCCCTGCACGCCTTCCTTGTAGCTCGCCGGCGTGAAGGTGAGCTGCAGGTCGGAGGTTTCGTGCGTCTCGCCGGAATGCCAGAAGCAGTAGACCATGGTCGGCGACAGCGACAGCAGGCCGCGCCGCGTCGTCGCCCATTTCAGCGCTTCGATCCAGAGCGAGAAGCCGCGACGAAGCTCATTGATGGTCTTGATGTTCTTGACGCGCGCCACTGAGCGCGGCGCGTAATGATCTTGCAGGCCCTCGCCGACGCCCGGCAGCGCGTGACGCACCTCGATGCCGAGCGAGTTCAGCAGATCCGGCGAGCCGACGCCGGAGAGCTGCAGCACCTGCGGTGAATTATAGGCGCCGCCGGAGAGGATTACTTCCTTGCTCGCGCGCACCTCGACCGGCGTGCCGCCGCGACCGCCCCTGAGATAGCGCACGCCGACCGCGCGCTTGCCCTCGAAGATGATGTTGGTGACATGCGCATGCGTGCGCACGTCGACATTGCCGCGCTTCCTGGCCGGATGCAGGAAGGCTTTCGCCGCGCTCATGCGCAAGCCGCCCTCGATGGTGCGCTGGCAGTAGGAGACGCCTTCCTGGATCGCGCCGTTGTAGTCCGGGTTGCGCGGGATGCCGAGGCTGACAGCGCCATCCATGAAGGCTTCGCAGAGCGGATCCCGCCAGTCCATGGTGGTGACGGTGAGCGGCCCTTCGCGGCCGCGGAAGGTGTCGTCGCCCTCGCCGACCCGGCGTTCCATCCGCTTGAAATAGGGCAGCACGTCCGTATAGCCCCAGCCGCGATTGCCCATCTGCGCCCAGGTGTCGAAATCCTGGCGCTGGCCGCGATTGTAGATGTGGCCATTGATGGAGGACGAACCGCCGAGCGTCTTGCCGCGCGGCGCATAGATGCTGCGCCCGCCGGTCCACGGGCCTGGCTCCTGCTGATAGGCCCAGTTGATGCTCTTCATGTGGAACGTCTTGATGAAGCCGGCCGGCAGATGAATGTAGGGATGCCAGTCGCTCGGCCCGGCCTCCAGCACGCAGATCTTCGTGCCCAAGTCCTCGCCCAGCCGGTTGGCGAGCACGCTGCCCGCGGAGCCGGCGCCGATGATCACATAATCGAACGTTTCCATCTCATCTTCTTTTTGTTTGGCGCGATCCTGCCGGCATCCAGCGTGCCGGATCGTGCGCGTGGCCGCTAACGCAGCTTCTCATTGAGCTGATAGTTCAAATGCGCCTGCACCGTCGGCCATTCCGAGGCGATGATGCTGTAGACCACAGTGTCGCGCAACGTGCCGTTCGGTGCAATCTGGTGGTTGCGCAAAATGCCGTCCTGCTTGGCCCCCAGCCGCTCGATGCCGCGACGGCTCTGGTGGTTGAAGAAATGGGTGCGGAATTCTACCGCAATGCAATCGAGCTTCTCGAAGGCGTGCTGCAGCAGCAGGAGCTTGCACTGGGTGTTGAGCGCGGTGCGCTGCACGCGTTTGGCGTACCAGGTCGATCCGATCTCGACCCGGCGGTTCGGCGTATCGACATTCATGTAAGTCGTCATGCCGGCGATCTTGCCGGCAGCATCGAACACCGTGAACGGCAGCATGGCGCCTGAGGCCTGCAAGCCGAGCCTACGGTCGATCTCCTTCTTCATGTTCTCGGCGGTCGGGATGAAAGTGTACCAGAGCTTCCAGAGCTCGCCGTCCTTCACCGCTTCGAGCAGGCCTTCGTACTGATCGTGCGAGAGCGGCTCCAGCCGCGCATGCGCGCCGCGGAGCGTTACCGGTTCAAGCCAGGGCATTTCTCGATCCTCTCTCCGTCATTGCGAGGAGCGAAGCGACGAAGCAATCCATGCCTCCCGAGTTGCACGATGGATTGCTTCGCTGCGCTCGCAATGACGCCTTGGGTTCACTTGTTCAGGAAGTTCAGCGGCAGTCCCGGCCGCGGCCAGTCCATGGCGATCAGTTCGCCCTTGCCCGACAGCGTGATGTAGGCGGTCTTCAGCTCGGGGCCGCCGAAGGCGATATTGGTGGTGACGCGGTCGCCGGTCGGCACCTGCTCCACCAGCGTGCCGTCGGGCGCGATCACGGAGATGCAGCCGGAGACCAGCGTGGCGACACAGACATTGCCCGACGCCTCGACCGCGAGCGAGTCGAACATCTGGTAGCCGCCGAGGCCCGCGATCGGCTTGCCGCGCTCGCCGCGATAGATCACGTCGCGCGGCTTCAAGGTGCCGGGCGCGGAGAGCTCGTAGGCCCACAGCCGCGCGGTGGGCGTCTCGGCGATATAGACGGTGTTCTCATCCGGCGACAGGCCGATACCGTTGGCCGGCAGCACACCGTGCACGACCTCGACGATCTCCTTCATGTCCGGCTTGAGATAGTACATCCCGCCGACGTCCATCTCGCGGGCGCGGCGCTTGCCGAGGTCGGAGAACCACAAGCCGCCAAGCCTGTCGAACACGAGATCATTCGGCCCGCGCAAGCCATACTCGCCGCATTTGGCAATGACGGTCTCGACCTTGCCGCTCTGCATGTCGACGCGCTGGATCGAGCCGCCGAGATAGTCGTCCGGCTGCGGTCCCGGCATGATCATGTTGCGCGTCGGAATCCAGCTAAAGCCGCCGTTGTTGCAGAGGTACATCTTGCCGTCGGGGCCGAGGGCAGCGCCGTTCGGCCCGCCCGGAACTTTCGCGACCACTTCCTTGCGGCCGTCGGGAAACACCCGGGTCAGCCGCTGGCCGCGGATTTCCACCAGCACCACCGAACCGTCGGGCATCACGACGGGCCCTTCCGGAAATTCCAGATCGGTGGCGAGAACGCGGATATTGGCCATGAAAATCCTCCCGGCTCTTGTGGCTGCAGGCGGATTTCTTGGCGAGCCCCCGCACGCAACTTCCTGGTTGCGTTGGTTATGGCAAAGTCGCTGTTGCTTGCCAAGCAAGCACGGATTGCTTCGCCGCGCAGGGCAGCAATGCGAAGCGGTGCAATTCCTGGGGCTCAGTGCAATAGCGGCCGGGTTTTCGAGCGAAGGAAAGCTACTCCTTAACCGGCACCCAGATCTCCAGTCCGCCATGGCCGGTGGCGGGATCGAACTTCTCGTCATAGCGTTCGAAGTTCGGCGCGTCGGCGACCGTGAGGCCGGACTGCGGCAACCACTGATTCCAGATTGCGCTCACGGTACGACGGATGGTCGATATGTGCTCGCTGTGGGTGAACACCACATAGCGCTGCGCAGGAATTCGCACCCGCGCGAACTCGCGCGGCAGGTCAGAGAAGTCGGAGACCTCAACGCCGGCGATGTAGTCGAAATTGCCGGAATCATCGCCATTGCAGCAGACGCCGTAGGCAGCCGTACCGACGCGGTCGGGGATGTTGCCTACCTTGTGGTGGAACAGTTGCCACTGGTTCGGAATGTTGGCGCCGCCATTGTCGCAGTGATTGTAGCGCGCGCCGATGCCGGCAACGAGCGTGGCCCTGGCCGATTCGAAACGGGGGGGCCGCAGATCGGTCGTAGGTGTGGAGTCCATCATGATCGGCTCCTGCAGCTTGAGCTTGGCGAGGCACGTTGCGGCGCGGACCTGTTCCGGCGTGATGCCGAAATGGTCGCGGAACGCGCGGGTGAATGCCTCGTGGGACCCGTAGTCCGCCTCCAGCGCCAGGGTGAGGATGTCGGGCGCGCCTTTTGCCAACGCCCGCGCCGCCTTGGTCAGGCGACGCGCACGCACATAGCGCATGACCGACATGCCGGTGGCTTCCGCAAACGCCCGCACCATGTGAAAGCGCGACACGCCGCCGACGGCGGCGACCTCGTCGAACGTCAGGCTGTCGCCAAGATGGCTCTCGACATACCAAAGCGCCTTCTGGGCCGGATTCATGGACTGGCTCGCTCCCCCGAAGCGTCCGCATCATGCCCGTTGCGGCAACGCGGCATTTGACAATCCTTGCTCTGATGCGACGGAACCATGCATCATCGCCATGCAAATAGCATTTCGGAAGGAGGCGGAACCAATGAAGATCAGCGACGTCAGGGCGCATCACATCCGCATTCCCTATGACGCCGGTGTAGCGAGCTTCAGGCAGGGCGCCTCATCCATCGCCGCGCTCGATATCGTCCTGGTCGAAGTCACAACCGATACAGGTCTCACCGGCTGGGGCGATGCGTTCAGCTATGTCTGCCCGCGCACGACGCTTTCGGCAATCAATGAGATGATCGCACCGCAGGCCCGCGGCCAGGAGGTGCCCGACGTGGCCGGCATCCCGGCCTTCATGGAACAAATCCAGCGTAACCTGCATCTGTTCGGCCGCTACGGCATCACGATGTTTGCGATCTCCGGGCTCGACATCGCGCTGTGGGATCTGGCGACGCGCGCGGAAGGCAAGCCGCTGCACGCCCTGTTGGGAACGCCAAAGCGCGAAAGGATTCCGGCCTATGCGAGCCTGCTGCGCATCGGTGCGCCAGACCTCGTCGCGGGCGAATGCAGCACGGCGATGGGCCAGGGCTATCGTGCCATCAAGCTGCACGAGACGACCACCGCGCCGGTGCATGCGGCGCGGCAGGCGATCGGCGACGGCATTCCGCTGATGGTGGACTTGAACTGCCCGCTGGATGGCGCGACCGCCATTGCGTTTGCGCAGACCTGCCGCGAGGCAAAGCCGCTGTTCCTGGAAGAGCCGGTGTGGCCTCCGGAGGATTTTGCGACGCTCGCCAGGGTGCGAAAGGAGGGCGGCCTCGGCGTTGCCGCCGGCGAGAATGCCTGCACCGTGCATCAATTCCGCCAGATGATGGATGCGAGCGCAGTGAGCCATGCGCAGCCCTCGGTGACGAAGGTCGGCGGCATCACGGAATATCTGAAGGTCGTCGCGTTGGCGGACGAGCGCGGCGTGCGGCTAGCGCCGCATTCGCCCAAATTCGGTCCGGGGTTGCTGGCGACGCTGCATCTGTTGTCGCTGCGCGACGATTCCCACCTTCGTCGAGGGTGTTCTACATGAAGCGCGCCGCCTGCCTGTGGCGCGGCCGCATCGATGTCGACGCCGGCGGTAACGTCGCGGTGCCCGACGGTCCGGGCCTCGGGCTTGAGCCGGACCGCGACGTCATGGAACGCTATCGCGTCGCCTGAGCGCCGCTATTTCGCGCCCCCTTTCGCCGGCGCCGCGTCCTTCGCCGGCGGTGCTGCCGCCTTCTTCGCCTCCTCCATCGCCTTCTTTTGCTCCTCGATGCGTTTCTCCAGCGATGCTACCGCCGCCTTCAGACCCTCGATCTGGCGGTTGGCCGCATCGATCCGGCGCTGGTTGTCGAGCGACAGCTTGGTGATGGTCTTCTGCAGGAAATCGACGTTGCTCTGCAGGCAGGAGGTGCGCCGCTCCATGGTCTTCTCGACGGTGCAGATTTCGATGCCGGGAACGTCCTGAGCGTGACCACGCAGCGGCAACACGCAGGCAATCGTGGCAATCGCGACAAAAACCATCCTGCCGTTCATGAAAACTCCCCATCGCGAAGATGTCGATCACGCCAATTTGCACGCGAGGGACGTGCACCCCTACTGATACCACACTCGTACCGTATTCATCGCGTGTCCTTGGCGCGGGCGTTCGGGGGGGACGCGATCGGAAACCCGGCCGAGGCAGGCGTTGAGATTTCTTGGATTGCACGGGGTGATGAATGGCAACGCGTGAAAGACGGTTGGCGCAGTTCGACGGATCAGGCTCACCTCCGCCGGGACAGGCGGTCGAGGTGCTGTGCGAGGACCAGAGCGGAACGTATCAATTGCCGTTTGCCTGCCGCTTTGTCGACGGCCGCTGGCACAACGACGAATCGGGCGGCGCAGTCGAGGCGACCGTAATCGGCTGGCGGATGCCGCGCGTGAAGCAGCCCGGCGTGGCGTGAACGCGCGCGCCTGTGCCAAAACGCGACGCAGGCGGAAGGATTATTAACGTTCGGAACGCGCTTCGAACAAACCGCGCCCGAATCAGTGATTTGAGGTCGTACTCACCTGTTCACGGCTAGATGTCGTTGTCGGCTTCAATCGATGCACAACACTCAGCACCGCCACGATCGGCCGCAGCCAGCGGCCAACGACAAGCGTTAATTCCTCGGGGGACGACATGGCGATCACTCCCCTGGCAAGGACCCGGCGCTGCCGGGTCTGACGTGAATGAATTTGCTGGCCGATGCGAGCATGTTCATCGAAGCCTCCATGGCTGTCAGCCGTGAGCGCAAGAAAGCGGACGTCGCAGTTGCGGCAGCGTCGCATCGTTGCGGTCACGGCGCCCTTGCCATGCGAGAATCGCGCCAGCCCTGCCGCATGACGAGGTGCTGGCAGAACGGGCGACCATCATCCATCGATTGAGACGGCGGCCTCGAACTGGGCCCGTTCAGCGGGCAGGCCTGCCTAATATTCGACCTCGAGTTCCTCGATGTCGGCCGGCTCGGCCCGCGCAGCATCGATCCATTCGGCCATTTCCGGCATCGCCATGATGACCCTCGCATAGGCCGCGAGCTTCGGCTCGAGCCTGACGTCATAGGTCATGAAGCGCGTCACGACCGGCGCATACATCGCGTCCGCCATGGTGCGCCGCTCGCCGAACAGGAACGGCCCGCCGGATTTCTCCAGGCACTCGCGCCAGATGGTGCAGACGCGGTCGATATCGGCCTGCGCCCGCGACCAGATCTTGAAGCCTGGGAAAAGTCCCTTCAGGTTGACCGGCAGCGAGGCGCGCAGCGTCGTGAAGCCGGAATGAATTTCGCCGCAGATCGAGCGGCAATGCGCGCGCTGCATCCGGTCGGCAGGCAACAGCCCGGCATCGGGGCAGATCTCGTTGAGGTATTCGCCGATCGCCAGCGTGTCCCAGACGGTTGCGCCCTCGTGGCGCAGGCATGGCACCAGGATCGACGACGACAGCAGCAGGATTTCGGCGCGGGCCGACGGATCGTCCGGCGCCACCACGATCTCCTCGAAATCGAGGCCCGCAAACCTGGCGAGCAGCCAGCCTCGCAATGACCATGACGAATAGTTCCTGCTGCTGATGGTCAGTGTGGTCCTAGCCATCGGGCTCTTCCTTCGCACTACGTCCCCGCCCCGGAACCGGCCGGCTGCTCTTGCCGCACGTCCGCGGCTGCAGCCGGGCTTCTTGCCCGTGCGTCGGTCATCTTGCAGCAAGCGACGTGCCAGTTTGGACCGCCCCTCACCGCTTTGGCTCCGATATTGCATGACCTGCCAACGGGGATGAACGTGAATGATGTCAATGAACTACCAGGCTTGGCAGAACCATATGGACCTGACGGAGCCATGGCGTTCGGGTGCGGCCCAGGCCCTGAAACATCTCGACCTGCTGCCGCAGGGCATCTCGGACCGGGTGTTCGGAAGACTCGCCGCGGCCCTCGAACTGATCTCGCGCTCGACGCTCACCTACACCCGGCCCGACTACGGCATCGGCACGGTCACGGTGGGCAATCGTGAACTCGCGGTGTCGGAGGAGGTCGTCCACGCCACGCCGTTCGGCTCGCTCCTGCGTTTCAGGAAAGACGGCGGCCCCGAGCATCCGCGACTGCTGCTGGTGGCGCCGATGTCCGGACATTTCGCCACGCTGCTGCGCGCCACGGTGAAGACACTGCTTGCCGACCACGACGTCTACATCACCGACTGGCACAACCCGCGCGACATACCGCTGGCGCACGGCCGCTTCGGTCTCGAGGACTACACCGACCACCTGATCGACTTCATGGACAAGCTCGGCCCGCGCGCGCACATGGTGGCGATCTGCCAGCCCTCGGTGTCGGCGTTGGCCGCAACCGCGATCATGTGCGAGGACGACCATCCCGCGCGCCCGGCCACGCTGACCCTGATGGCCGGGCCGATCGATACGCGCGTGCAGCCGACCAAGGTCAACGAATTCGCCAAGAGCAAGCCGATCGACTGGTTCGAGCGCAACCTGATCAACTACGTGCCGGTGCAGTGCAAGGGCGCGTTCCGCAAGGTCTATCCCGGCTTCGTGCAGCTCTCGGCGTTCGTCTCGATGAATTTCGAGCGTCACGTCAAGCAGCACATGGACCTCGCCCATCACATCGCCAAGGGAGAAAAGGAGAAGGCCGACGTCATCCGGACCTTCTACGACGAATACTTCGCGGTGATGGATCTGCCGGCTGAATTCTACATCGAGACGGTGCGCGACGTGTTCCAGGAGCATCTGTTGCCGCAGGGCAAGCTGATGCACCGCGGCCGGCCGGTCGACCCGGCGGCGATCCGGCGCATGGGACTGATGACGGTCGAAGGCGAAAAGGACGACATCTGCTCGATCGGCCAGACGCTGGCCGCCCAGGACCTCTGCACCGGCGTGCGGGCCTATCGCAAGGTGCACCACATGCAGGCCGGCGTCGGCCACTACGGCGTGTTCTCCGGCAGGCGCTGGCAGAACGAGATCTATCCGCTGCTGCGGGATTTCGTGCACGTCAATTCATGACGGCACGGGCGTCTAGCGATGCACGCCGTGCAGCATCGCCAGCAGCACGATGACGACGAACGCCAGCACGATGGTCGTGCTTTTCCAGAACAACAGCGGGTTACGCTCGATCAGCGGCGCCGCCGACGTCTTGACATAGTTCGGATTGGGCTGGCGCAGGTCGAACAGAAACTCCGAGAGACTGTCATAGCGTTTAAGCGGATTGGGATGCACGGCGCGCTCCAGCGCACCGTCGACCCAGACCGGAATCTCGCGGGCGCCATGCGTGGCCGGGCTGTAGCGAAGCTTGCCGACCTGCGCGCGGGTGCGCGCCATTGCCGCCTTCGCGCCATAGGGCAGCTTTCCGGTCAACATCTGATAGGTAATGACGCCGAGCGAAAACAGGTCGGAGCGCGCGGTCGCGACCTCTCCGAGAAAATATTCGGGCGCGATGTATTGCACCGTGCCGAGGATTTCGTCGCCCAACCCGGAGGGCTCAGCCTCCGCCACGCCCGTGATGCGGGTCGCACCGAAATCGATGATCTTCACCGTCCCGGTCTTGTCGATCATGATGTTGTCGGGCCGCAGGTCCTGATGCAACATCTCCTTGCGATGGAAGGCGCGCAGGCCCCTTGCGATCTGCTCCACGATGTCGCGCACCGTTTCCAGGTCAGGCGCCGGGTTGTCGATCATCCACTGCGTCAGTGTCTGGCCGTCGATATATTCGGTGACGACGTAGAGAAAGTTGCGGCGCCGCGACAGCGGCGAGGGTTTCAGCACATGCGGGCTGTCGATGCGCCGTGCTACCCACTCTTCCATCAGGAAGCGCTTGAGATAGGCGGGATCGTCGCGCAGGTCGATCGAAGGTGTCTTCAACGTCACCACGGCATCGGTCTCGATGTCGACCGCGAGATAGATGTGGCTGCGGCTCGAGCCATGCAGTTCGCGCACGATACGGTAACCGTCGAACACCGCCCGCGCTTCCAGCAGCGGCGGCAAGGGCAGCTCGGACGGCTGCCCGAACACCTCGCTCGCCGCACTCTCGGGTAGTCGATCGATACGGACGATCTGGACGGTCAGATTGTCATCGCTGCCGGCCTCGTAGGCCTGATCGACGATCGTCCTTGCCGCCCGGTCGAGGTCGGCGGCTCCCTCTTTGACGATCCCCGCGATGCGGCGGGCATGGAGATGATCGTAGACACCGTCGGTGGTCAGGACGAAAACGTCGCCCTCCTCCAGCCGCAGCATCTGGTAGTCGATCTCGATCTGCGGGTTCACCCCTAGCGCCCGGCCGAGATAGCTCTGCTGGGAGGAGATGACGATGCGATGGTCGTTGGTGAGCTGCTCCAGCGTGTTGCCGGAAAGGCGATAGATGCGGGAATCGCCGATATGAAAGAGATGCGCCGTGGTCGACTTGATGACTACAGCGCTGAGCGTGCAGACATAGCCGCGATCCTTGTCATAGGCGTACTGGCTGCGCGTCTGCGAGTGCAGCCAGGAATTGGTCGCCTCCAGCACGCGCTGCGCCGAGGTGCGCACCGACCAGGATTCCGAGGTGCAGTAGTAGTCGGTCAGAAACCCCTTCACCGCGGACTCGGCGGCAACCCGGCTAACCGCGCTGGTGCTGATGCCGTCGGCCAGCACGACGGAAATGCCCTTGAGGCTGAGCAGCGGCTCGTCCGGAATCAGGGCGCCGTGGAAGTCCTGGTTGGTTTCCTTCCGGCCTTTGTCGGAAAACTGCCCGACCGATATTTTCAATTCGCGCGGCATTCCGGCTTTCGCGACAACGGGCCTCTCCCCTTGCGAAGAGAGACCCGTTTGCATCGCTAAATCAAGCGGCAACGCGCGCCGACACGGCAGGCGAGACCTTGCGCGACGGAGCGGTTCTCGCATGCGTGGCGTACAGCGTGAGCCCGGTGAAGGCGAGGCCGCCGACGAGGTTACCGATCACAGTCGGGATCTCGTTCCAGAAGATATAATCCCACCAGGTGAACTTGCCGCCGAGCAGGAGGCCCGATGGGAACAGGAACATGTTCACGATGGAATGCTCGAACGTCATGAAGAAGAACAGCATGATCGGCATCCACATCGCGATCACCTTGCCGCTGACATGGGTCGAGATCATCGCACCGACGACGCCGGCCGACACCATCCAGTTGCAGAGCATGCCGCGGATGAACAACGTCAGCATGCCGGCCGCGCCATGATTGGCATAGCCAACGGTACGGCTCTCGCCGATGTGACCGATCACGGTACCCACCTTGTCCGGCGCCTGAGAGAAGCCGAAGGTGAACACGATCGCCATCATCACCGCGACGGTGAAGGCGCCGGCGAAATTGCCGATAAAGACGAGCCCCCAGTTGCGCAGCACGCCGCCAAGCGTCACGCCCGGACGCTTGTCGATCAGCGCCAGCGGGCACAGCACGAAAACGCCGGTCAAGAGGTCGAAACCAAGCAGATAGAGCATACAGAAGCCGACCGGGAAGAACGCCGCCGCCACGAGCGGAACGCCGGTCTGCACGTTGATCGTCACCGCCATCGCGGCAGCAAGCGCGAGGATTGCGCCGGCCATGTAGGCGCGGATGATCGTATCCCGCGTCGACATGAAGATCTTGGATTCGCCGGCGTCGATCATCTTGGTAACGAATTCCGAAGGCGCGAGATAAGCCATTCCAGTTCCCCTGTTGAGAGACAGCATTGGGGCGCGCGGATGCGTACAGCCGTGCACCGATGTGGGTGATCCTGCCGTCCTCGCACCCGACCATTCCGTGAAGCTGCCGAGCAGCGCGGAGAGACGGAGTTGCGTCCGATTGGCGGCGGGGATGCGCGAGCTATCGCGAAACGATCCTGAAGGCTGCTCGAAGCACCTTCATGGAAGCCGCTTGATCCCGGCGCCGCGGCCAATGCCGGCCTTGGCAATCCGAACGGACGGTTGTCGTCGTTGACTGAGACGAACTAAGCAATCGATATGCCAAGCCATTCTCGCGAAATTCCGGCGACTCTTCAGTTGCTTAGCGGTGGGATGGCAATGCCGCGGGGGTCTTCATTTTTCGTCATGCCCTGAATTTGTGCAGATGCACAGATGGCACGCAGAACGGCCACTGCCCCCTTCTGCCGGGCATTTCGGGATTGAGCTGCGCGCCACGCGATAAGCCACGATCCCAGGCGACCTTCGAGGAGGGGCCGCCCCCTCGATGCTATTTTTCCGAATCGTCTCTTGACTCTTCCGCAAATCGGAATTAGCTTCCGGCCCATCCCGCGCCCTCGAAAAGGGGACGAAACGCGATCGTCACGTTACGTCGGTGCGGGTTGCGATGGGACGTCGGCCGCGTCAGGTGATCTTCACCCGACGAAACGCGGACGGCGCCCGGCGAAGTCGCGTGGTCCTGGCGCCGCGACCCTGGCGTCTATCCCGCCGCCCCGTGGTGGCGTGGCAACGGGGGCAAGAAAGGCCGTTCCCCGGGGAGATCGCGTATAAGCCGTCAAACCACTCGCGCGGGGAAAGCCGGGATGTCCGGGCTGTACCTGTCAAACCCGTGTGCATTTCCTTCAGCTACAACCGCACACGGTTCTTGCGGGTGCCGCCGGCGCCCGGCTTTCCCTGCGCCCTCAGCTCAAACGAGGGCCAACGAATTGGCAAAGCTCAGGCGAAAATCGCGCCGTGAGAACGAGAGCGCATGTCTCTTTTGTCCATCGCCGGCATTTCCCGGTCCGCGAAAACCCATTATGGTGCCCGCTTCGCTTCGACAGCGTGTTGCGAATTTATTCAAATATCTCAAAGGCTTAAATAGCAATATGAGCCTTTGGAGGGCAGCTTGACGCGATATGTTTCGACCCGGGGCGAGGCTCCGGTACTGGGCTTTTGCGATGTGATGCTGACCGGGCTTGCCCGCGACGGCGGCCTGTACGTGCCCGAGGTGTGGCCGCAACTCTCGCCTGAGACCATCGCGGACTTCTTTGGCCGGCCCTACTGGGAAGTCGCCGTCGACGTCATCAAGCCGTTCGCGGCCGGCGAAATCTCCGATGCCGATCTCGGCCGCATGGCGAACGAAGCCTACGCCACCTTCCGCCATCCCGCGGTGGTGCCGCTCGACCAGATCGGTCCCAATCAGTTCCTGCTGGAGCTGTTTCATGGTCCGACGCTCGCCTTCAAGGATGTGGCGATGCAGCTCATTTCGCGGCTGATGGATCATGTGCTGGCGCGGCGCGCCCGGCGCACCACCATCGTGGTCGCGACCTCGGGCGATACCGGCGGCGCTGCGGTGGACGCCTTCGCGGGCCTCGACAATGTCGATCTCGTCGTGCTGTTTCCGAACGGGCGCATCTCCGAGGTGCAGCGGCGGATGATGACGACATCAGGCGCCTCCAACGTGCACGCGCTCGCCATCGAGGGTACCTTCGACGACTGCCAGGCGATCGTGAAGGCGCTGTTCAACCATCACAGGTTCCGCGATGCGGTTTCGCTGTCGGGGGTCAACTCGATCAACTGGGCGCGCATCGTTGCCCAGGTCGTCTACTACTTTACCTCGGCGGTCGCGCTCGGTGCGCCAGCCCGCACGGTCGACTTCACCGTGCCGACCGGAAATTTCGGTGACATCTTCGCCGGCTACGTCGCCAGGCGCATGGGCCTGCCGGTGCGCTGGCTGCGCATCGCCGCCAACGTCAACGACATCCTGCCGCGCACGCTGAAGACCGGCATCTACGAGGTAAAGGACGTTCACGCCACCACCTCGCCCTCGATGGACATCCAGGTATCCTCGAACTTCGAGCGGCTGCTGTTCGAGGCCTGCAATCGAGACGCCGCGACCGTGCGCCGGCTGATGGATTCCCTCAAGCAATCCGGCCGCTTCGTGCTGCCCGACGCCATGCTGGCGGCCATCCGCGAAGAGTTCGATGCCGGCCGCGCCGACGAGACCGAGACGGCGGCGGCGATCCGCGCGGCCTGGCGCGAGGCGGGCGACCTCGTCGATCCCCACACCGCGGTGGCTCTGGCGGTCGCCGAACGCGACACCTCTGACTCCAAGATCCCCAATATCGTGTTGTCGACCGCGCATGCGGCGAAATTTCCGGATGCGGTGCAGGCGGCCTGCGGCGTCCGTCCGCAATTGCCGGCCTGGCTGGATGGCCTGATGACGAAGGCCGAACAGATCAGGGTAATGAAGAACGATGCCGCCGAGGTCGAGCGCTTCGTGCTGTCGGTCAGCCGCGCCGCGAAGCAGGGAGTGACCGGATGAGCGTCGAGATATCGAAACTCCCTTCCGGCCTCACCGTCATCACCGATACCATGCCGCACCTGGAGACGGCGGCGCTCGGCGTCTGGGCCGGCGTCGGCGGACGCGACGAGAAGCCGAACGAGCACGGCATTTCGCATCTGCTCGAGCACATGGCGTTCAAGGGCACCACGCGGCGCAATGCGCGCGAGATCGTCGAGGAGATCGAGGCGGTCGGTGGCGACCTCAACGCCGGCACCTCCACCGAGACCACCGCTTATTACGCGCGGGTGTTGAAGGCCGACGTGCCGCTGGCGCTCGATGTGCTCTCCGACATCCTCGGCAATCCTTCCTTCGTGCCCGATGAACTCGAGCGAGAGAAGAGTGTCATCGTGCAGGAGATCGGGGCTGCGCAGGACACGCCCGATGACGTTGTGTTCGAGCACCTCAACGAGCTCTGCTTTCCCGAGCAACCGATGGGCCGCTCCCTGCTCGGCACCGCCAAGACGCTGAAATCGTTCAACCGCGACATGCTGCGCAACTACCTTGCCACGCATTATCGCGGTCCCGACATGGTGGTGGCTGCCGCAGGCGCCGTCGACCACCGGCGCGTGGTCGACGAGGTTGCGGAGAAGTTCGCGAGCTTCGAAGCCTCGGCGGGACCGAAGCCGCAAGTGGCGATGTTCGGCAAGGGCGGGTCGCGCGTGGTGCATCGCGATCTCGAACAGGCGCATCTGACCCTGGCGCTCGAGGGCGTGCCGCAGGGCGATCTGTCGCTCTATTCGCTGCAGGTGTTCACCAATACGCTCGGCGGGGGGATGTCGTCGCGGCTATTCCAGGAGGTGCGTGAGAAGCGCGGCCTCTGCTACTCGATCTACACCTTCCATGCGCCCTATACCGACACCGGCCTGTTCGGGCTCTACACCGGCACCGATCCCGCCGACGCGCCCGAGATGATGGAGGTGATCGTCGACGTCATCAACGAGGCGGCAGCGACACTCACCGAAGCCGAGGTCGCGCGCTCCAAGGCGCAGATGAAGGCGGGGCTGCTGATGGCGCTGGAAAGCTGCTCGTCCCGCGCCGAGCAACTGGCCCGGCATGTGCTGGCTTACGGCCGCCCGTTGAGTGTCGAAGAGCTGGTTGCCCGGATCGATGGGGTAAGCGTCGAATCCAGCCGCAAGGCGGCGCAAGGGTTGCTGTCGCGCAGCCGTCCCGCGGTAGTTGCGCTCGGCGGCGGCCGAGGTCTGGACACGGCGGTGACTTTTGCGGAAGGATTGACGCGGTCGAAGGCGAAGACCCTGTTGCACTGAGGGGACCGAGCATGGCGCTGTTTCGTTTGCCATCCAGCGGACCGGCTGCGCTGATCCCGCGCGGCCAGGGGCTGCTGCTGCGCGCACCGCAAATGTCGGATTTTCCGCAGTGGGCGCAGTTGCGTGAGGCGAGCCGCGCCTATCTCACTCCGTGGGAGCCGATCTGGCCTTCCGACGACCTGACCCGCTCCGGTTTTCGCCGCCGGCTGCGTCGCTATGCCGAGGATATCGCGTCGGACCGCTCCTATCCTTTCATCATCTTCCGCGAAGCCGACGGCGCCATGATCGGAGGCGTGACGCTCGCCAATGTCCGCCGTGGCATCGTCCAGGCCGGCACCATTGGCTACTGGATGGGCGAGGCCCATGCGCATCGCGGCTACATGACCACGGCGCTGCGGGTGCTGCTGCCGACGCTGTTCGGCGAACTCAACCTGCACCGCATCGAGGCCGCCTGCATTCCCACCAATGCGCCCTCGATCCGGGTGCTGGAGAAATGCGGCTTCGTCCGCGAAGGGCTGGCGCGTCGTTATCTCTGCATCAACGGCGTCTGGCAGGACCACCTGCTGTTCGGCCTGCTGCACGAGGATTTTCGGGGGTAGGCATGATCCCCGGACCCGCACGCAGCATTCCGAACCGAAGAATCATGGTCGGGTATCGGACCAAAGCGCGGTTGCGCGCTTTCGCCGCGCCTTGGGTTCGCCGCCATTGCTTTGCTATAAGCCCGACCCGGGGAGACATGATGCAAGGGACATCCATGGGTGACAAACCTGTGATCAGCCGCGTGGCATGTGCTGCGGCCATTGCAGCCATCGGCTGCAGCCTCGCTGCGCCATCGGCGCAGGCGCAATCGTTCACCGACCGGTTCAAGAACCTGTTCGGCGGCGGCTCCAGTGAAAAGCCTGCGGCGACAGCGCCAGCCGAGGTGACCGGCGAAGATGATCTGAGCTGTCCCCCGGTCACCGTGCGAGCTGGTGCTGCGACCTTCAAGGTCGGTGCGCCGGGCAAGGAGCCGATCGGCAACGACCTGCGCTATCAGGCCACCATCGGCAAGATCGCGCGCGAGTGCACCATCAATGGTGGTGAGATCACGGCACGGATCGGCATTCAGGGGCGCGTCATCGCCGGTCCCGCCGGCGCGCCGCCGAGCGTGCAGGTGCCGCTGCGTATCGCCGTGGTGCAGGGCGGCATCGGCGAGAAAGTGATCGCGACCAAGGCCTACCAGACCACGGTGTCGATGAGCGAAGGCTCCAGCGTGCCCTTCGTGCTGGTAGCGGAGGATCTGGTCTATCCGGCGCCGCCCGGCGCGGTCTCGGACAGCTACCTCTTCTACGTCGGCTTCGACCCGCAGGCGCTCAAGCCCGAGCCGAAGCCGAGGAAGTCGAGACATAGATAACCAACAAAAAAGCCGGCGTTGCCGCCGGCTTTTTCATTGGAATCTGTGGGGCCGTCAGTTCAGTTTCGACTTCACTTCGGCGATGCCCTTGGTGAGCAGGTCGTCGGCGACCGAACCCTTGACCGACTGCGAGAGCACGGTGGAGGCGGCCGTTACGGCTGCTTCCGCTGCTGCGGCGCGGACATCGGCCAGCGCCTGGGCTTCGGCGAGGGCGATCTTGTTCTCGGCCGTCTTGGTGCGGCGGGCGACGAAGTCTTCCATCCGTGCCTTGGCCTCGGTCGCGATACGTTCGGCTTCGGCCTTGGCGTTGGTGACGATTTCCTCCGCCTCGCGCTCGGCGCTGGCGCGGCGCGACTGGTAGTCGGCGAGAAGCTTGGCGGCGTCCTCCTTCAGGCGGCGGGCGTCGTCGAGTTCGGCCTTGATGCGCTGGGCGCGGTGGTCAAGCGCGGTCAGCACCGTGCGATGGATACCCAGCCACGCAAACAGCACCATCAGGACGATAAAAGCGATGGCGACCCAGGTTTCCGGTTCGGTGAACATCCGCTTATCCCTTCAACGAGGCGTCGACGGCCTTGGTGACCGCAGCAGCATCCGGCGCAGTGCCGGTCAGCCGCTGCACGATGGCGCCGGCGGCTTCCGCAGCGATGCTGCGGACATTGCCCATCGCCGTCGTCCGCGTCGCCGCGATCTGCCTTTCGGCGTCGGCCAGCCGGCCCGCGAGCTTGTCCTCCAGCGCCTTGCGCTCGGCTTCCGCGGAAGCGTTGAGCTTCTCGCGGGTTTCGTTGCCGATCGCCTGTGCCCGGGAGCGCGCCGCCGCCAGCTCGGCCTCATAGGCCTTGAGTGCCGCGTCGGACTCGTCCTTCAGCTTCTGTGCCTGCGCCAGATCGCCTTCGATCGCGTTCTGACGCGCCTCGATCACGCCGCCGACCTTGGGCAGCGCAAAGCGGGACACGATGATGTAGAGCGCGACAAAGGCGATGACCAGCGACACTAGTTGCGAAGCGAAGTAGGTCGATTCGAACGGCGGAAAGCCGCCGCCGTGATGACCGCCATCGGCCTCGGTGTGCGCACCGGTCGCCTTAGCCTTTGCATCGCCATGACCCGTAGCCATGGAGTTCTCCTGTTGCTGTCAAGCGCGCCGCGCTTGTGCGCGGCGCGAGAAGTTGCCGCTCAGAGCGGAACGAACAGCAGGAGCAGCGCGATCAGCAGCGAGAAGATGCCGAGCGCTTCGGTCACGGCGAAGCCGAAGATCAGGTTGCCGAACTGACCCTGGGCGGCCGAGGGGTTGCGCACCGCAGCGGCGAGGTAGTTGCCGAAGATAATGCCCACGCCGACGCCCGCACCGCCCATGCCGATGCACGCGATGCCCGCGCCGATAAGTTTAGCTGCTGCCGCTTCCATTTTTAGCTCCTTGAGAGAAAGAAAGGTGAGGGTGGAAATTCCCCGGACCGCTTAGTGTCCCGGATGAATGGCGTCGTTGAGGTAGATGCAGGTGAGGATCGCGAACACATAGGCCTGCAGGAATGCGACCAGGAGTTCGAGCGCGGTGAGCGCCACCGTCAGCGCCAGCGGCAAGACGCCGCCGATCCAGCCGATGGCGCCAAGCGAGACGCCGAGCATGGCGACGAAGCCCGCGAACACCTTCAGCGCGATGTGGCCGGCCAGCATGTTGGCGAACAGACGCACGCTGTGCGAGACCGGCCGCAGGAAGAAGGAGAGGATTTCGATGAACATCACCAGCGGCAGGATGTAGCCGGGGACGCCGTGCGGCACGAAGATCGAGAAGAACTTGAAGCCGTTCTTGTAGACGCCGTAGATCAGCACCGTGAAGAATACCAGCAGCGCCAGCGCCGCGGTGACGATGATGTGGCTCGATACCGTGAAGGTGTAGGGAATGATGCCCACCAGGTTCGAGACGCAGATGAACATGAACAGAGAGAAGATCAGCGGGAAGAACTTCATGCCTTCCGTGCCGGCAGTGGAGCGGATCGTGCTGGCGACGAACTCGTAGGAGATCTCCGCGATCGACTGCATCCGGCCGGGGATGAGCTGCCGGCCGCTCGCCAGCATCAGAAGGCCGACGATACCCACGGCCACGAACATGTAGATGGTCGAATTGGTGATGGCGATCGTGTGCTTGCCGATGTGGCCAAGCGTGATGATGGGCTCGATGTTGAACTGATGAATCGGGTCGATTTTCATCCGCGCGGGCCTTGATCTGCCGGCGTCCTGCCGGCAATCGAATTGCAAATGTCCTGACTTCCGCCAGCGCTTGAGCGCCTGTCCGGGGCTATGTGCGCCGCGCCGATCTCACCACGTTGACCACGCCGGCGACGAAGCCGAGCAGAAAGAAAACGATGAGACCGAACGGCGATGTCGACAATAACTTGTCGAATCCCCAGCCAATCGCAGCCCCGACGACAACGCCCGCGATCAGCTCCGAGGAAAGCTGGAAACCGCGCGCCATGGCCGATGCCCGGGCAGCACTGTTTCCGTTTTCGGATTGATCAGTCTCGATTTTGCGGTTGTCACGAAATTCGGACAATCGCTGGTCCAGACTTCCGAGCCTTGCGGAAAGCGCGGCTTCGTCGGAAGACGTTGGATTTCCACTCGCCTTGTCGCTGGTGTCCTTGGCCATCGCCCGGGACACTAAACGATGCTGCGCTTGATGGAAATTATGCCGCCACCCTCAAAAGCCGCGCGGACCATACTGACCGCGCCTTGGCAAGTCAAGATTGCGTAACAACGCTCTACGTATCTGATTTTACTGGAATTATCGCTACGGGCGCGGCGCGCCTGTGGAGCAATCATCGCACTGCAGCAGCAGGCTCGATGGCGATGCTTGTCGGGGGCATGCGGGGCGTTCGTTGCAATGGCGACCGGCATTCCGCGACGCGGTTTTCCGTGGCCGGTATGGCCCCTTCGGGAGGGGGCTGTTTTCCGTTTCAATTCCCTCAGCCGACATCAGGCACGACCGTGCTGAAAATGTGGTAAGTGTATAGACTTAAAGGTAAATCTCGCACGCTATCCTCGGCATCCCGGCTTGCCGCGGGTACCAGTTGTCAACGGAGTGCAGCGCCGGCGTAGCGCGTAAGGGGCAGCGCCGGCGTAGCGCGTAAGGGTTTGCATTGAAGTCGAGCGGCAAGACCTATAGCTCTCAAGCGTGGGGGGCAGGTCAGATTTCCCGTAGGCGGAGCAAGCCCATGCGCATAGCGACGTCGCCTTCGAAGTTCGCGCGCTTCATCGCCGCTGCCGCGCTCCTGCTCGTCAGCGCCACGGCCTTCGCACAATCCAGACCCGACACGGAGAACGGCCGTTTTGCGCTATCGCCGTCCGGGGACGGCGGCGTGCTGCGACTCGACACCAAGACGGGCTCCGTCTCGAATTGCATGAATTCGGGTGCGGGCTGGGCCTGTTACGCGGTACCCGATGAGCGCGCTGCGCTGGATGATGAAATCGGCCGGCTGCAGGCCGAAAACGAGAAACTCAAGGCCAAGCTTGCCGAGCGCGAAGGCACTGTTGCCGGCAAGAACGAGGAAGCCCTGCCGAAGTCGGACTCCCTGAAGAAACCAGAGCCCAAGGTCGCCGAGGGTGAGCGAAAGATCGAAATCCCGTTGCCGAGCGACCGCGACATGGACCGCGTCATGTCGTTCCTGGAACGCGCCTGGCGGCGGCTGATCGAGATGGCCAACCGCATCCAGAAAGACGTCTCCGGGGGCAAGATCTGATGCGGCCCGCGTCGCCGTCGCGTTCCGCGCCGACCGCCGTCGGCGTAACCGCGATCGTTTCGTCGCGGCTCGCGGTCGAGACGCGCGGGATCGGCTTCATCGACATCACCCGCGAGGCGTCGGATTTCCTGCGCGAGGCGGGCGCCAGCGAGGGTGCATTGACGATGTTCATCCGTCACACCTCGGCGTCGCTGACCATCCAGGAAAACGCCGACCCGTCGGTGCTCGGGGATCTCACCACGGCGCTGAACCGCCTCGCGCCAGAGAATGCCGGTTGGGTGCACGATGCCGAAGGGCCTGACGACATGCCGGCGCATATCAAGACCATGCTGACGTCGGTCTCGCTGACCATCCCGGTGCTGAACGGCGCGATGGCACTCGGCACCTGGCAGGGCATCTATCTGGCCGAGCATCGCTCGCAACCGCACCGGCGTGAGGTCGTTCTGCAATTCATGGGATCGGCTGCATAGGCAAGACAGCCGGCGATGCCGGCTGGAGATCCCGGAACTGGACGATGCCGCCTTCCTAGATTCCGAGGACGGAGGCAAGCAGCGCCGCGGCCAACAGCATGATGGAAAGCAGCACGCTCCAGCGGGCGAAGGTGAAATAGGTCTCGCGCATCGCCGCAGCGATCGTCTTCTGTGCGTAGGCCTGCGGCGGCCGGCGTTCCTTCGGCAGGTACAACCACATCTCCATCCGCCGGTGGTCCTTGGTCCGCGCCTCGTGGGCCTTGAGCAGCAGCACGAGAGTCATGACCAGGCTCAGGAATCCTCCTGCCTGGAATGCCGCGCGGGGATCGAAGGACAAGCCGATCATGACGCAGAAGATCGCGAGCGACCCGAACCCGCAGGCGCGCATCACGACCTCGTAGGCAAGGCGTCGAATGTCTTCCATATTTCTATCGGCGGCGGTCGCCCCGGGACGAGGGCGTCCATGGTCGAGATGCAAAGGTTACCCCTTGCAGCTACGGCGCTCAACCGGTCCGGTTGCCTGTCCTAGAGGCCGATCTGGAGAAAATTTCCGGCGGCCGGCAAGGCCGCGATGGCCGTCCCGGCCAGCCAGATCCACAGCGATACATCGGTCGATTCGGAGGCGCCGGTGACCCTCTCGTAGATGGCTGCGGGAATCCCTCCCAGGATGATCGTGGCGGTCGAGACCATCAGCGAGGCGAACATCAGCGTCAGGGAAACGTTGCCGAACAGCAGCGGGCCGGCCAGCGGTTGCACGTAGAGCAGCGCGAAGATCAGCGCCACCTGATTGAAGATGCCGTTGATCATCCCGAAGAAGGCGATGCCTATGAAATAGAAGTTGCGGTTCATGACGCGGCTCCTGTCACGCGGGGAGCAAGGTCGAACAGCAGGAGTGTGTAGTGAAACGCGACGCGCAGCCAGAACATCCACACAAATCCGAACAGCCACAACAGCGCTGATGGTACCGCCTTGGGCGTTACCAAGGAAAAGACGGTGACTACCGGGTCCGTGATCCGACAGAAGAAGCGCCAGATGTAGTTCGGCGAGTCCGCATCGACCATCAGGCCGAGCAGGAAGCGGCCGAGCATCGTGTACATCAGCGCCGCCATAACGAAATTCGGAAGCACGAAATACCAGTGGCTGGCGAATGTGGCGGTGTTCAAGAATTCCTCCCACGGCGGCCTCGCCATCCTTCCGGCAGGCCGCGCCGATCTCAACAATGTCAATCGCGGGGTAGTTCGGCAAGCGTCCTACGGTGCCCCGAAAACAGAACGGGGCCCGTGAAGGCCCCGTTCGTCGTTAACGTAGTCGCCGAGTTCAGGTGGTTTTCTCTTCGAGAACCGTCCTGCCGCGCGGCTTGCGGATTTCGTCGATATAGGCCTGCATCTCCTTCGACGGCTCCTTGCCGAGCAGGCTGACCACGATGATGGTCAGGAAGCCGAGCGGCGCGCCCAGCAACCCGCAAGCGATGTTGCTGAGGTTGAACCAGCCGACCTTGTTGGCCAGCGGGTGGGCGAGCGTCGGCCAGCTTTCCATGGCGTTCGGCAATGCCATGGCCTTGGCGATGTCGACCAGCGGCGCCCCGGTCGCCGGGTTGAGCAGCGACGT
>JAHCKB010000169.1 GCA_026125985.1 Bradyrhizobium sp. | reverse complement strand
CTGCTGCGGCCCCGGCTGCGGGTGCTGCTGCGGCCCCGGCTGCGGGTGCTGCAGCTCCGGCGGCGGCGAAGGCGCCTGCCGGCGGCGACAAGAAGAAGTAAGGCGGCTCCGGCTGGAGCCGTGTCATGCGCCTCTTTGTTGGCCTCGGTAATCCCGGCGCGAAATACGCCCAGAACCGGCACAACATCGGGTTCATGGCCGTTGACGAAATCGCGCGGCGTCATGGTTTCACACCATGGCGCCGTCGTTTTCAGGGCGAGACCTCGGAAGGTTCGCTCGATCGCGAGCGCATCGTGCTGCTGAAGCCTTCGACCTACATGAACGAGTCCGGCCGCGCCGTGCAGGAGGCAGCCAACTTCTTCAAGGTCGCAGCCGGCGACGTCACCGTGTTCCAGGACGAACTCGAACTGCCGGCGGCGAAGGTGAGAGTGAAGGTCGGTGGCGGCATCGCCGGACACAACGGCTTGCGCTCGATCTCCTCGCATATCGGCAACGATTATCGTCGGGTGCGACTTGGCATCGGTCATCCCGGCATCAAGGAGCTGGTGCATCAGCATGTGCTGTCGGACTTCGCCAAGGCCGACCGGCCGTGGGTGGAGGCGCTGTGCCAGGCGATTGCCGACAATGCGGGCCTGCTGGCAGCGGGACAGGACTCCTCGTTCCAGAACAAGGTGCACCTGACGCTGCAGGCAAAGGGGTTTCCACCAATAGAGGACGGCGGAGAGAAGGACTGATTTCTCTCCATCGTCATGCCCGGCCTTGTGCCGGGCATCCACGCCTTTTTCTTTGCGGGGTGAAGACGTGGATGGCCGGGACAAGCCCGGCCATGACGAAGAATGGAATGTCGAGGACGTCATGGGATTCAAATGCGGTATCGTGGGCCTGCCCAATGTCGGCAAGTCGACGCTGTTCAACGCGCTGACTGAAACGGCGGCGGCGCAGGCGGCCAACTATCCGTTCTGCACCATCGAGCCGAATGTCGGCGAGGTCGCCGTGCCCGACCCGCGTCTCGACAAGCTTGCCGCCATCGCCAAGTCGGGTCAGATCATTCCGACGCGGCTGACCTTCGTCGATATCGCGGGCCTCGTGCGCGGCGCGTCCAGGGGCGAAGGCCTCGGCAACCAGTTTCTTGCCAACATCCGCGAGGTCGACGCGATCGCGCATGTGGTGCGCTGTTTCGAGGATTCCGACATCACCCATGTCGAGGGCAAGATCGCTCCTCTCGCCGACATCGAGACCATCGAGACCGAGCTGATGCTCGCCGACCTCGACAGCCTCGAGAAGCGCGTCGACAATCTCTCCAAGAAGGCCAAGGGCAACGACAAGGAAGCCAAGGAGCAGCTCGATCTCGTCAACCGCGCCCTTGTGCTGCTGCGCGACGGCAAGCCGACGCGGCTGCTCGAGCGCAAGCCGGAGGAAGAGCGCAATTTCCGCATGCTGGGGCTCTTGACCTCCAAGCCCGTGCTCTACGTCTGCAATGTCGAGGAAGGCTCCGCCAAGGACGGCAACAACTTCTCCAAACAGGTGTTCGAGCAGGCCAAGAAGGAAGGCGCGGTCGCCGTCGTCATCTCGGCCAAGATCGAATCCGAGATCGCGACGCTGTCGCGCGAGGAGCGCGCCGAGTTCCTGGAGACGCTGGGGCTGGAGGAAGCCGGCCTCGACCGGCTGATCCGCGCCGGCTATCAGCTGCTCGACCTCATCACCTATTTCACGGTCGGTCCGAAGGAGGCGCGCGCCTGGACCATCAACCGCGGCACCAAGGCGCCGGCGGCAGCCGGCGTCATCCATACCGATTTCGAAAAGGGCTTCATTCGCGCCGAGACCATCGCCTATGACGACTATGTGGCGCTCGGCGGCGAGGCCGGAGCGCGCGACGCCGGCAAGCTGCGGCTGGAAGGCAAGGAATATGTCGTCGCCGACGGCGACGTGATGCATTTCCGGTTCAATACCTAGTCAAGACGTCATTTGCGGGTTCGATGCATCCGCCTTTGCTCTTCGAGTTACGTCGGACAGGTCGCATCGCCCCGGAACGACGGCAGCGTCACTGCATCCCGCCCTGGTCGCGGATCGCGCCAAGGTGCTCGTTGATGCGGAACACGATCAGGATGAATTCGGCGGCGATGCGGGCGAACACGACGCCGACGATGACGCCCGCAATCGAGGACAGCAGCACGATGAAGCCGCCGAACGGGCTGATCGCCATCGCGGCAAGGCCGGAGAAGACGCCGGAGATGCCGAACAGCACGATCAGGCCGATCACCAGCCAGTAGAACGTCTTGATGATGGTGGGCGTAATGAAACGGTCCCACTGGAACAGATCCTGAAGATCGAACATCTCTCTTCCCCAGCCTGAAGGTAGATTCGGGTCGCATCGGAACTGGCCGCTGGCCTAGCCCCGAAAAGCGTCCCCGACAAGTCTGCAACGCGCACGCGAATCGGGACGCCGACGCGCCATGCATTTGCTCGGGTTGAGATTGCCGGAAATAGCGGCCACAATCGGGCTTCCTTCCGGCATTTTCCCCATCATGACCACGCTGACATTCGACGACTTCAAACCCGGCCGTTTCGGCACGTTCGGCCCGCGCCGCGTCTCGCGCGAGGAAATCCTCGCTTTTGCAGGTGAATTCGATCCGCAGCCGATGCATCTCGACGAGGAGGCCGCGGGCCGCTCGATGCTCAAGGGCCTGTCCGGTTCCGGCTGGCACCTCTGCTCGGTGATGATGCGCCTGTTGTTCGACGGCTTCATCGGCCGCACCGCCTCGCTCGGCTCGCCCGGCGTGAGCGAGGTGCGCTGGCTGGCGCCGCTGCGTCCCGACGACGATCTCACGCTCGACGTCGACGTCATGGAGGCGCGGGTCTCGAAGAGCCGGCCGGAGACCGGCATCGTCACCTTCAAATGCACCGCGCGCAACGCGGCGGGCCAGGCGCTGTGCGAGATGACCTCGCCGATCATGGTCAGGCGTGACGCCGCCGCGGCGGGGCAGTAGCGATGCGCTTCTACGAAGAGATGGAAATCGGCGTGCGCCGCGAACTCGGCTCCTACACCTTCACCGCCGAGGCGATCAAGAAATTCGCCACGCTCTACGATCCACAGCGCTTTCACCTCGACGAGGAGGCGGGGCGCCAATCGCTGTTCGGCGGGCTCGCGGCTTCCGGCTGGCATGTCGGCTCGGTCTGCATGAAGATGCTGGTGGCCGATGCGCAGCGCCAGGCAAGGGAAGCGCTGGCGCGCGGCGAGAAGGTCGCCGTGTGGGGCCCCTCGCCGGGCTTTCGCGACCTGCGCTGGGTCCGGCCGGTGCTTGCGGGCGATACCATCACCTTCTCGACCGCGATCGAATCCAAGCGCCTGTCGGACTCGCGGCCGGGCTGGGGCATCATGCAGGCCGCTTCCCGCGGCGTGAACCAGCGCGGCGAGGAGGTCTATTCCATCCGCGCCACCGCCTTCGTGCCGCTGCGCGACGCCCCGAAGTAGGGCGGACGGCAAAAACGCGAAAACAACCCCATGCAAAGTAGGATTTGAGGTCGGATCTTATGGTTACCACCGTCCGGCGCCGTTTGCTCGCAATTAATCCTGTTGGGTAGCGGGTCGTTTCCGCTAACGCATTGTGAACCTCTCGCCCCGATAGTCGCCCGCGGGCAAAGGGCAGGGGACCATCATGGCGGATCGCAACGCGTTGCAGCTCGTCGGCTTCATCTTCGCCACCGTGACACTGGCGGTGATGCTGACGACCGGAATGGTGGTGAAGGGCTATGCCGACGGCGCCTATTCGCTCGATGGCGGCCGCGCAGTCACCGATCGCCAGTGATCTAGCCGCCCCAGAGCAGCACCATCACGGCGATGGCTGCAATCAGTATTCCGACGAAGCGGATCAGGATGATGCCGCCATGCTGCTGCGGCGCGCGCACCGGCATCGGATCGGTACTGCCCGGACGAATGCTTTCCATCGGATAATGTCCCAAGACTGAGCGCCCGCCTGCGGCGGTCCCCGCTGTTGGTCGCCGCTTCCCGCCGTCCAGTTCAAATTGAGAGCTTGCCCGAGATTGGGAAGGCGCTCGGCCTCATGGTTCGAGACGCGCCGCAAGCGGCGCTCCTCACCATGAGGGTCAGTCAGCCCTTTGCCGCGAGACCAGACCTCATCCTGAGGAGCCCGCCAAAGGCGGGCGTCTCGAAGGATGGGCCGCAAGAGACAGCTCGTCCGATTTCCCGTACGAGTGAGACGAGGGGCGGGCTTGTCGGCAGGAGACCTCAGCCGTTGCGAAGCCCGTCGGCGGCGCGCTTCCACTGCGTGACGTTGTCGGCGATCATGCGGGTGGACTTCATCGCAGCCTGGCTGAGCTGGGCGTAGCCGGAGATCTCGCGCTGGACGCGCTGGCCCTCGGCATGCAGGAGATCGCGCAGGCTTTCCAGCTCTGCAATCAGCTTCTCGATTTCGGCGAGCGAGGTGCCCGCGACACGCTGGATCAGGGAATTGACGTTGTTCACGGTTGCCTCTGCATTGGCATCGGCGACGGGCGCGGTTTCCGGGCTCGGAATCGGCGGCCGCCGCAGATAGGCGATGTCCTTGCGGACGAAATCGCGAATGCCTTCCTCGACCTCGGAGGCCGCGTCATGTGCTTCGTCGATGTCGACGGTTTCTTCGATCTGTTCGGCGCGATTGATGACGTTCATCGGCTATTTCCTTGGTTCGCGTTGGCGCGAGCGCGGTGTCCCCCGCACGACGAAAGTTAACTGGACGGTCAACTAGGCGTGCCGATTTTGACCGCATCTGGGCCGATCTGCGGCGATGCTGGGCTGATTCCGGGGAGGGGAAGGCAGGAAAAGAGCCTGCTACCAGCGTCGTTTGTAGCCGGCGCGGATGCTGGCGTCGGCGCCCCCGGCGGCTGTCTCGCCGACCGATCCGGAGACGGTGACGCCGTCGAACAGTTTCTGCTCGGCGCCGATCCGGCCCAGCCATCTGTCGTCGCCGGAGGACAGCGTGCGGCCGGCGGTGAAACTGGTGCCGGTATCGCCGATGGAGAGTTTCGCCGACTGGTCGGTCTCGGTGCGCGCGGGATGCGCCGGCACGCCCGGCACGGGAACAAGTCCCTGCTGGATCAAATTGTAGCCGTTCTGCAGGGTCAGCGAATAGTCATCGCCCAGCGGCACCGACTTGCTGATCCGGGTGCCGAGCGTGCTCCGGTCGGCAGTCGGATCGACGCGCGCCTCGATCGCCGTCTTGTCCCAGATCGAGCCGACGCCGGGTGCGGTGACCGCGGCCCAGGCGCTGCCGGAGGAATTTTCCGGCGGCGCATCGGGCGAGATTTTCTGCCGCAGCAGGTCGCCGCTGGTGGCGCCCGGGGGCTGTCCGACCACGGTCATGTCGGCGCCGATGCGGGTGTCCCAGAACGGCGAGATCGATCGCTTGACCGACACCGAAGACGCGCCGTTGTCCTTGACGCTGGACGACCACGACGGGGTGTCGCCGGTTGCGGCTTTTGCTGCGGGGCGGCCCTTGGCGGCGGGCAGGTTGAGCGTCGACGCATCGACATTGAGCTGGCTCCAGTCGAGCTTGTCGATGTCGATGTCCTTCAGGAGGTCTTCCTCCTTCTGCTCGGGCGCGGCAGTGGCCGCGTCCTCGGATTCCGCTGCTTCTTCCGTGTCCGCCGGCGCAGGGGCCTGTGCCGCCGCCACGGCGGAGAGCAGGCTGAAGCCCGCCGCCAGCGCCAGCCGCCGCCAATGTCGCGTCGATGTCCCTGAAGTCATGGCCCTGCCCGGTTCCAGTCCGGCCTGCATGCGGTCGTTCCGGCGCAATATTGGGGCGAGGTCGTTAAACGCAAGTAACAGATGCGTTCACATCATGCGGAGACCGCGACCATCCTCATGTGCGGCGGGTACACGGCCTGTTCGACCAGTTCGCAGCAGTCGATCATGATGCGGATGCTGGACAGGCGGCCTTCCTTGAAGCGGGCGAAATGCGCGAGGCGAACCCGCACCGGCTTGTTGGTGTCCAGCGCCGTCAGCGAATAGTGCAGCATGGAGGAGGCCTGGTCCGGCCCCAGCATGATCGCTTCGCGGTCGAAGCGGTGCACGCGCACGCGCTCGGCGATCTGGCGAATCACTTCCATGACTGCGGAGCGGCCGCGGCGCGCGCCGAAGCAGTGAAAGAATTCGACGGGCCCATGAATGGTCCAGTCGACATCCTCGTCGATCAGCGGCTCTATCTCGGAGAACTGGCGCTCGTTGATCGCGCGATGCAATGCGCGCGAGAAACGCCAGAGGCTGTGCTCTGTCATTTTCGGTAGTCCCTGAACTGGCTGGCTCGTCCCAAGCAGCCAACAGGCCCGGCGGCGTCATCCATGACGCCGGGGCGGCGACTGCGTCTCATTCAACGATTGGTCTTTGAGATAGTCGCTTGGTTTCAAGAAAACAGAGAAATATTTTGCGGTGCACAAAAACTTTAGTCTAATGCCGTTCCGCCCCGCCGCGGGGGCTTTTGCGGCCGTTCGACGAGGATTTCGGTGTCCCGCCAGGCCAGAACGCCGAAAGTGACGGCGCCGATGAGGCCACCCAGGATGGCTCCCAGCGGCATGAAGGTGAAAAACACCAGCATGCCGCTATAGCCCTCGAAATTCGACGTATGGAACAGTTCCACCCAGGCGAACCCGGCTCCGACGCCGAGCGCGGCGCCGCCCAATGCGCCCAGAAACAGACCCAGCACAACCAGCAATGCGATCTTCATTCGTCCCTTGACCGGCAACACGTCCGAGAGCGGCCCAGTGCTGGGTCGTGGACGCGCCCGGCAAGGTTCACTTCCGCCAAAGGAAATGGTGAACGGCTGGCGCTACGTCGGCTCCGGCGGCTTGTTCGTCAGCAGGGAGGACAGGTCGCGCTCCAGCACCTGCTCCACCAGGTCGAACGTGTCGATCACCTCGTGGATGCGCGCAATGCGGCCGTCGCGCAGGGTGTAGAACACAGCGAGGTCGAACTGCACGACCCGGTCGTTCGCGCGCTTGCGGAAGAACAGGCGAAGCAGCGCCGCGACCTTGTCGCCCTCAGCGACGAGTTCGATGACCTCGTGGCGCATTTCCTTGTAGCGCTGGTGGACGGTCTGCCACATCGCGCGCATCTCGGCCTTGCCGCGATGCGCACCGAGATGGGGCAGGACGTCGACCGGCGCGGGGGAGACGAATTCGACATCGTCGGTGCAGCGCGCCAGCGCGCCCTCGACGTCGCCGGCGTAGAACGTGGCAAGCAGGTTCAGCACGCGCTGACGGTTCAGTTCTTCACTCATCACTTGTTCGCTTATTCCCGCCCCGTCGCCGCATCGTTGCGACTCAATCAAGCCCTTGCATTGTCGCCGCACCGGCGGGGCCGACAATTGTCCAAAAGGCCACACGTCCGCCTAACCCGTGGCGAGTGCAGTGCAGAACAACGCAGCGTTCCTTTCCTATCCGGCAGGGCGCTCATCCTGAGCGGAACAGCGGGAGGAATGCGCGAGAGACGGGCCGTCAGAATTTACCACGTCGTGTCCCGATTGTTTGAGAACGTCCGAGCTCAGGCGCTGAAGGCAACCAAGAGTGCGATAGACCAAACGACTGCCAGCAGGACATAGATGGATATCGTCGTCCAATACCCGAAGGGGTGCTCGTCTCTGTAGTCGTACGAGTAATAGCTGCGCGGCGTTCGCCGCCTTACGATCCCGAGGATCAACATTCCCCAGCTAAGGACAGAGAGAAGGAGCGATCCTATCTTGAACGACTCCGCCCGGTCGGTGGGGAGGAAAGGGAGGGCAAGGAAGAGGAACAGAAGGAAGAGAATGCCGACAAGCGCGATGCCGGCCACGACGGTGGCGACGACGTAGATCCATATCAGCATGGACGAATTCACACCTGAAACACTAGTTTGAATTAGCCGGCGCGGCAATTGCGCGCCTGTCCTCGCCGTCCGACCTTCTGCGGCCGCGCTCCCCGTGACGCGCGTCACATCGCGCGCTGCGCCGCTTCCTTAAGTTGACCGGCGTAGCCGGAAATAATCCCGACAGGAGACTGCCGCTGTGAACGCGATCGCCGTATCCAAGTCCCGCATGCAGAACTGGCTGGAAGGCGTGACGCTGACCGGCCTCTTTCACGGCTTGCCGACCTTCGTCGCCGCCGCGATGCTGCTCAAGCTCTTCAGCACCAGCGAACTCGTCAGGGACCACGGCGGCGTGCTGATCTTCGTCTTCATGGCGACGGTTCTCCATGCCGTCGTCACGCCCTGGCTGGCGCCGAAATTCCCGAAGCTGTTCCAGCACAATTACGAGCCGCTGTTCTTCGACGCCGGCCTGTCCTTTGCCGAGAAGATCGCGCGCTGGCGCACCCGGCCCGCCACCTCGCGGCGGCTGATGGCCAATGTGCTGATGCTGTCGCTGCTGGCGGTAGCGGTGATGACGGTGGGGTAGGGGGGGCATCTGGCTACCGAGCGCAAGTACAGGCTTAGGTGCGGTTTAGTTCAGGCGGCTCATACGAAGCCAAGAACTCTTCGGCCTTGGCTTGTGTGGGAAATCGTCCGATCTCTTCGTAATCGGGATCGTGCTCCGCCGAGTATGGCGAGCGCAGCACGATGAACTCCTTCCCCGCCGGTACGACGAGTTCTGTCAAGTCATCGCTCTTGTATGGCGAAAAGTGTCGTGCTCCGCAGTGAGGACAATCGTCGTCGCACGTACACGACCATTCATCTCTCCAAACGCGACTGCAGCGATCGCATCTGTAGAAATTCAAGAACCAAGCCATGGCGCCGCTCCTATGAGCGCAGGCGATAGTGGCCGCGCGCTCCACTCACGAATTCGATGAATCCACGATCACGCAGATACTGAAGCTGCTGTCAAATCTTGGGTCGAACGTTCTGATTGCCCGGGTAGAGATCGCCAAGATGGCGTTCGAAGGCATAGATCTCATTAAGGGTGAAGTCACGCTTACCGAGCGACTCGACGCATTTCATCACATCGAGCAGCCAGCCACGCGCTTCCAGCGATTCATTGCGGAGGAAGAGTGTCTTCTGCCACTCTTCGAGAACCAATTCCTTTGGCCGAATGACACCGCCCCGGACGATATGAATCTTGCCGGACTCGGGTACACGATCCAGGCGGATTTTCGATCCGATCCACCCTGCCCGTCGTGCGGTGGCAGCCAGCGGCTTACGTTCTTCGATGATGTCTTTGACAAAGAAATGCTTGGGCACGATGAGCAGATTGACGACGGAATGGGACTTCACGTCGTAGTTCATCAGCAGAAGGTTTGGGTTGTTGTCAGCAGCGAGGCGCTCACACTTGGTCTTGTACGCTCCATCAGCGACGGTCGAGCCGAATTTTCCTTTTTGACTCTTGAGTTCGAATTCCTCTTTACAGGAGGTGCAGAAGAAATCCGCGAGCGGACTGTTGTTGGGAAATTGCGACATCTTGGCGCTGCCGCAGTGCGGGCAGTAGGCTTGGGCGCTGACCCACGCTTCGGTCCACGCGCGAGCCTTTTGAGTGCCGCTCGTGTAGGGGAGTTGGGATTCTTCGAAGCCGAGTTTCATTGAGGTCAGCCTAGCGAAACCCGCTCTAATTGCTAGAGCTGAAAATCGCTACCTCTTCTTCCATCCGCCCCGTTTCCCCGGCGCGCCGCCGGTCGACCGCGGGCTCGGGCCGAACTCCGGGCCGGATTGCCGTGAGTCCGTCGGCTGGATGATGCGGCTTGAGCCGCCGAACGGTTTGGCGGGCAGGTTGCGCTCGGCGCGGTAGGGCAGGGACTCCGGGCCGTGCATCTCGTCGAGGTCGGGCTTGTGGACGCGCGAGCCGGAGGGACTGCCGCCGCCGCTCACCCCA